>JBBSOJ010000037.1:0-17641 GCA_038259855.1 Flavobacteriales bacterium | reverse complement strand
ATCATTCTGACCGAGCACCTTCCGGAAGGCGACTTTATTCCCAACCGAGATATCATTTCGGGTCAAGGCATTCGGCTAAAGAAAAACAGCGGTGTGATTCTAACGGAAGCGCCATTTAATTTGATTCCAATAAAAACAGATTGTTTACATTCCATCAATTTAGGGTTGAATAAAGGGATTATAAAAACCACCTTGTATACATTGCTCTAAATAGGAATCGCCGGTCGCTAGGATCATCGAACAAGAAGCCACGTGTGCTTCTCATTATCAGCTTTCTTCGCCAGTTGTTTCATTAGCATATAGAATTCAGCTGAAAATTACAGTTCATCCTAGTTCTGCGTCATTTCAGTATTTTGATTTTTTATAATACGACGATTGTCTAGATATTTGCTTCATAATCTAAATCATATACTATGAAACATGTACTAACAATCGCAAGTATCTTTATCTGCATGACGGCATTATCTCAAACAAATTTTGAGAAGGGAATGCAAAGAGCATTCACGGCATGGGGAGCGGACAATTTATCAGAGGCAGAACTCTTATTTGAGCGAATCGCAAGTGCAGAACCAGACGAGTGGCTTCCAAATTATTATATTGCCCAGATAAATAGCCTTAAGACTTGGAATGAAAAAGATGCAACAATCGTAAAAGCACAGTTGGATAAAGCTCAAGATTATCTAAATAGCGCTATGGCCATTAGCAAAAACAATCCTGAAATCATGGTGCTTCAGGCACACATCCTTACCAATTGGGTGGCTTTTGATGGTATGACCTATGGGATGAAATATTCCGCAAAAATTTCGGAATTATATCAAAATGCTGAAAGCATAGCGCCTAGTAATCCTAGGGTTGTGCTTGGACTTGCGGAATGGCAAATGGGAAGTGCGACCTATTTTGGAAAGGATACAACGCCATACTGCAAGGATATCGAAAGAGCGATAGAACTTTTTGCTAACTTTAAGCCAGAATCGCCGCTTCATCCCAGATGGGGGAGAGAACGGACGATGCAAGTCTTGACGTCTTGCAAGAAATTGTAAGATCATCTAATCACAAGAACATGTATAAATCCATGAAAAATCTTTACCTCACATTCTTTATTGGCTGTGCAGTATATGTCATTGGCAATCTTCTTTCTGGTGGATTTCAATATGATGATGCCAACGAATTTTTGATTGACTTTGGTTTTTATCAGCTGTACACGTTTTTGCTAGGCTATTCCAACTACTTTTATTTTAGTTATTTGGAGCAATTGTCTTGGAATGAAGAAGAGCGTATAAAAAGAATTGTGATAGGAATTATAGGATCTGTCATCATCACCATGATCGGGTTGTTTTTCTTAAATCTGTTTAGTTATGCCGTATTCAATCAATTTTCGCTAGAGCAATTTTTAGAGAATCTGCGTTGGGGTCAATTTAGTTTCGGCCTATGGATTACGCTCACGATTGTGATCACATTTCACATTATTTATTTTTATAACAGATACCAGCAAACTAAAGTAAAGGAGCAAAAAGTCATCGCCGGAACCGCTACTGCACGATTTGATGCCTTAAAAAATCAATTGGATCCCCATTTTTTATTCAATAGTTTGAATGTATTGACAAGCCTCATTGAAGAGCATCCGGAAAATGCACAAAAGTTCACTACATCACTGTCTAAAGTATATCGTTACGTTTTAGAACAAAAGAATAAAGATCTGATCACTGTTGATGATGAATTGAAGTTTGCAAAAACATATATGTCTCTATTGAAGATGCGCTTTGAGGATAGTATTATTTTCGATATCCCTGACAGCTCGAGTGATCCTAACAGTAAGGTCGTGCCGTTATCATTGCAATTGTTATTGGAAAATGCAGTAAAGCACAATATGGTGACCTCTACTAAGCCATTACATGTTAGCATCTATGAAGAAAAAGGCATGCTGGTGGTAGAAAACAATTTGCAAATTAAGCAGATGGTAAAGAAAAGCAGTGGGGTGGGACTTGCAAACATTCAACAGCGATACGAACTCCTCACCAATAAAAAAGTCATCATCAATCAGCAAGCAGATCGGTTTTCAGTCGCCATCCCGATGCTTACAAAACAACTATCAGCTATGGAACTTCAAAATTATGAATCAAAAGAAAACGCCTATTACAAGGCAAAAAAACGAGTCGAAGAAATTAAAGGATTTTACGGCAATCTGATCTCCTATTGCCTCGTCATACCTTTTTTAATCTTTATAAATTGGCGAACCTCATGGGACTTCCAATGGTTTTGGTTTCCTATGCTAGGTTGGGGAATGGGAATTATTTTCCATGCTTTTGGTGTTTTCGGATATGGAAAATCATGGGAAGAGCGTAAAATCAGAGAATTAATGAACCAAGAACAACAGCATAACACATGGAACTAATGAATATAAATTTTGAAGAACAGGAAAAATACGATAGGGCCGCAAAGAAGGTCAAGCGTATTAAAGGATTTTATACCCATCTATTGGTGTATGTGGTCATCAACCTTATGATTGTCGTCTTGAACATACAGAATCTAGAAGAAGGCGAAAGCTATTTTCAATGGCGAAACTTTATAACGCTTGGGTTTTGGGGGATAGGACTTTTAGCGCATGGTATGAGTGTCTTTATGCCCGACATGATCCTTGGTAAAAATTGGGAAGAACGAAAGATCAAAGAATTTATGGATAAACAAAAGAACGATCGATGGGAATAGGAATTGAGCTTATTCAGTCGTAGCATTCTTTAGAGATATTTATTTCAATATGAATCCATTAAACAAACGCAAATTCAAATGCCAATGAAAATCATCATCATCGAAGACGAAAAACCCTCTGCCAGACGCCTAAATCGTATGCTTTCAGCATTACATATGGAGACTGAAGTCATGTTGCATTCTGTTGAAGAATCCATAGAATGGTTTAAAAACCATGAACATCCCGACCTCATTTTTTTGGATATTCAATTGAGTGATGGTCTGTCGTTTGAAATATTTGAGGCTGTGGACATAAAATCTTCAGTCATTTTTACTACGGCATTCGATGAATATGCGTTGCAGGCATTTAAGCTTAATAGTATCGATTATTTATTGAAGCCAATTGATGCTGATGATTTGGCAAAAGCAGTCGTTAAATATAAAGAGCGTCTTCCGAAAAATCAATCTGTCAGTCTTGATTTTGAGGATATCAAAAAATTATTGGTCAATCCTATCGGACGTGAGTATAAAAAACGTTTTTCAGTGAAGGTTGGGCAACATTTAAAGTTGATTAATATGGAGGATGTAGAGTGTTTCTACAGTGAAAATAAAGGAACCTATGCCTTTACAACAGAAGGCCGTAATTACCTTTTGGATGGTACTTTGGAGCAGATTGAATCCGATTTGGAACCACAGCAATTTTTTAGGGTGAACCGCGCATTTTTTGTAAATGTGGATGCGATTAAGGATATGATCAGCTATACCAATTCCCGTCTTCAGATAAAACTCAATACGTATAGCGAACAGGATATTATCGTCGCCCGAGAGCGCGTCAAGGATTTTAAGACTTGGTTGGAATAATGACTCAATTTAAACTCAACAATTCCTCAACAATCGGTTTGGCGTCTCTTTTGAGAAATTCAATTTCTCGTTCAATAGCACGTTTATAATGGCTTTCAAAGGCTGGCTGCTTCAAAAGGTAATGCAACATCCATAATAATTTTTGTACTACGGTAGGGTCTTGTTTAGAATAGGTTCGTAAGGATGCCATCACGTTATAGATCAAAACTTTAAACGTTACAATTTCTACCTTAAAATACGGGATATCGTCTTCTACAAAAATTTCAATGTCTTCTTTACCCATTCTAATAGCAAACAATTCAGTTAAATAATCAATAGCATTGATTGCTGTGCCAGGATCATTAATACCTGGTGACATGGCCTTGACGGCAATCTCGGTAATCTGTTTAAAGGCGAGACCATAATTATCAGACACCAATTCACTCCGTGAAAAATTGACATTTGAAAAAAAAGTTTTTAATTGCTCTTCATCCAATTCGATCTTGGATTTCAAAAAATGATCATTAGTTCTGACAAATAAACCTTTCGGAATTGTGAGATATAAATTAGTCTCATGTTCCTTGCAAAAGGTCAAAATGTTTTTCGTAGATAGATTTTGAAAGTAGCCGCTCTTCGGGGCTTTATATAAAAACCATCCTTCTGTATTTTTGAAATTTTCAAGAGTTTTATGCTCGTTTTCCTGATCTAGGATGTGTTCTAATCGCAGTTTAGCGTCGTTATAAATATTATCTAGAATATTGGAGATTTGAATGCTATTCGAGATGTTATGAATGAAATAAATAAACGAACACAAACAAAGCACTGTAAAAACGATGCCCAATAAAACAGAAAACCCAGGGAGGGTATACTTTTCTCCCGTTGGTTGAATCGAAAACATGGTGAACACAATGTAAAGTATGGTGGCCAAAAAGATGCCCAGAATAATTTGATGACGTTTATCTGAAATTAGCCCTGGTAATAATCGTGGCGAGTAGTTGTTGGAGGCTTGGCTCAAAAGCAGCATGACCATAGAAAAACTAAAGACCATCATGGAAATTAGGCCGCCAACACAGGCGCTTAAAACAGAGAGGGCAGTGTCTCCATTTTCTACCACCAAAATTGGAACAATGTCTAATAGATATTTGGAAATACCATTCTTTTCTAGAATGATCATTAGTAAAGACACACTAAAACCCAAGAAGGCAACAATGGTGGGATAGAAAGCAATATTACTCCGTACTACATTGAAAAAAGAGACAATTTTATGAAATAATTTCGTCATGGAACGGTATTGAATTTTAAATATAAGTAATTTCTAACGTAAAGTAGGCCTGAACAAGATCAATTAGTAGCTGTATACACTTGGCCTCGGTGTGGTTTCAGGCGATCACGAATAGGTTTCATATCTGATTCATCAACGACCATATAAGCGATGCAGTGAAGTTCGGTGATGGATTCAATACCTGTTAATGGAGAAGAAACCCTGTTGATTTTTATATAATCCTTGAGATGGATCTCATGATGTTCTGCAATTTTAAAAGCGTCTGGCCCTCTAAAATCCCAAATAAGTTTAAGTTGTCGCATTGGCTACTGAAATTCCTTTTTCCGCAAAATTTTTAAAATCCCGCATATATCGCAAGGTATGCTTTTTGAATGTTTTGGGCATCAACCAAAGCATTGCATTCATTTTAAAGTTGAGAGGGAAAAATTCACTGGTCATCATCCATTTGGTGCTGCCCCGTTTAGTTTCTGCAAAATAATGTTCCTGAAAGTTATCGATGCCGGTAGTGCTATAAATTCCATGAAACTCGCGCGGAAGTCTTCTATGGGTTACGGTTTCAATAACTTCCATGATTCGTTTTCCGTTAGCAAAGACCAGTTTCATCTTGGATCCCACCATGCCCGGTTCACCAGATAGGTGCTCCACAGAAACCAAATCGCGCTGCCAATGTCTCATATTCTCCATATTATCAAATTTATTGATAAATTCCTTTAGAGGCATGTCTATGATAACTTCAGAAGAATATTTCATTGTTGAGGGAATTGAGGGATTTACACAAATTTATTTATTATTTCTTGATTTTTTATGTCTCGCAAGTTCAATGGCATGAATACTAGTTGACTTGCCATAAGTGAAGAGTTTTTAACATTTCTTTTGTAATAATTATAACATTCTAATTCTAAACCGTCTGACAAAAAATTATGTTATTTATAAATTCTGCATCAAAAGAATAAACTCTTTAGTTAATCGTTTTAAAAAAGGAATTTGTTTAACGCACTATTTTGTTATTTTTGCGAGACGATTAAAAAAAACTGTTATGAATCAAAAATTTGCTTTAATTCTTATGATGCTGTTGGTAACAGCGTTTTCTTTTTCCCAATCACAGTCGGAGGACGTTTTATTTACCGTAGACGGCGATCCTATAGAATCAGAAGAATTCTTGAGGGTATATCGCAAGAATCTAGATTTAGTTAAAGATGAATCCCAAAAAGACGTTGACGCCTATTTGAAGCTATTCGTTAATTATCAGTTGAAGATCAAGGAAGCAAAACGAATGGGGCTTGATACCATTCCGAACTATATAAAGGAGTTTGGAAATTATAAACGACAGTTATCCAAAAATTACCTGTCAGATTCCAACGTCACCGAGTCTTTGGTAAAGGAAGCATATGATAGAACTGCGCAGGATGTTAAGGCGTCTCATATTCTGATTCGGCTGGATGAAAATGAAAAGGACACATTACAAGTCTATAACCAGTTAGTTCAGTTGCGAGAACGGGTAAAGAATGAGGGTTTTGAAACAGTTCAAAGTGAAGTGCACAACGGCAATACTGTGTTTGCTGAAGATTTAGGCTATTTTTCGGCTTTTAAAATGGTCTATCCGTTTGAAAATGCAGCCTACAATACCGAAGTCGGTGATATTTCGAATCCATTCAGAACACAATTTGGATATCATATCGTAAAGGTTGATGATAAAAGAGCATCTCGAGGTGAAGTCACTGTGGCTCATATCATGATTTCCAATAAGCAATCCGATAGTTTACTGAATCCGGAAACGCGTATCAATGAGATCTATAAAAAGTTAAATCAAGGTGAGAACTTTGAATCTTTGGCGAAACAATTTTCAGATGATAAGAGTTCATCCAATAATGGGGGCATGTTATCGCCATTTACCGGAGGGCAATTGAGCTCTCAAGAATTTGAAACCGTAGCCTTCGGTCTTACTGAAGCAGGTGCAGTCTCTAAACCATTCAGTACCGATTATGGCTGGCACATTGTAAAATTGATTTCAAAAAAACCAGTTGAGCCTTTTCAAGAGATCAAAGATCAGATGGAGAATAAAGTGAAACGTGACGCTCGGTCAAGTTTGATTAATACGGCTCTAGCCAAAAAACTGAAAGAAGGGTATAACGTTATGGACGATCCTAAAAAATTGGAAGTGTTCAGCGCCATGTTGACAACCGATTTTTATAGCAGAGCTTGGACCATCCCAACAACGTTTGATAGTAACAAGACGCTCTTCAAAATTGATAAAAAAATAGTGACCGACGGTGATTTTGCCAATCATCTGCTATCAGCTCAAAAAAGCTATGCAAATAAAACAACTCCATTTTCTACGATCGTTGAGAAGGAATACAAAGCGTTTCAAGAAAGTCAAATTTTAAGGTATCATGAAGAAAACCTCGAATTTGAGAATGAGGATTACGCACAGATATTAAAGGAATATCGAGATGGGCTTTTGTTATTCGATCTTATGGAAAAAGAAGTCTGGAATGCAGCAGCTCAAGATTCCACAGGGCTTAAAGCCTATTATGATGCCCACAAATCAGACTATGTTTGGAAAGATCGTGTGGATGTCATTTTGGCAACTGCAGCAAAAGAATCCGATATCCGAGAGGTTTCAAAACTGTTGAAAAAAGGTAGAACAGATAGCGAAATAAGCACAAAGTTGAATACAGAGTCATCGCAAAAAGTGATTTTTACAAAAGGGATGATGGAAACTGATCATCAATCTTTACCTAAAGATTTGGTCTTGGAACAAGGTCTTTCAAAAATCTATAACTATAATGATGCGTATCATGTGATGATGATCAACAAGGTGATCCCAAGTGAGAACAAAACGTTTGAGGAAGCTAAAGGAAAGGTCATTAGTGATTATCAAACAATGATAGAGGATACTTGGATGACCGACTTAAAGAAACGTTATAAGGTTGAGGTCAATCAGAAAGCGCTTGAGACTGTAAAAAACAAAATCAAACAATAATTGTTTAAAAAATCAATCTATATAGGTATTGCGTGCATCTTTTTGGTATCCTGTAATTTTTTCAAAGAAACGGAGACCAGAGAACCCATTGCGAGAGTCAATGATTCTTATTTGTATAAAGATGATGTAGCCAATTTAAGTGCAGAAGGAACTTCGGCCGAGGATAGTCTGTTAATCGTCAATAATTTCATTACGCGTTGGGCTACACAATTATTGCTGATTGATGGTTCCGAACGAAATTTATCAGAAGCAAAGCAAGAGGAGTTCGGTAAATTGGTCGATCAATATAAGAAAGATCTTTACACGAAGGCGTATTTGGAAGCTTTGGTAAAAAAGGGCATAGATACTACTGTTAATGCGTCGGAAGCGACCGCTTTTTATGAACAGAACAAGGAAACCTTTAAATTGAATGATGAACTGATCATGTTTAGATATATCAGTTTGCCTTTGGGGACTGTTGACAAAGATGATATTTCTAAAAAATTCGTGCGATTCTCGAAAAAGGATCGAAAACATTTAGACTCGATCTCGGTTCAATTTCGGTCATTTTCCTTAAATGATTCTATTTGGGTAAAAGCATCGCAGGTCTCTAAACGGATACCGATCATCACTCCTGAAAATAAACAAGAATTGTTAAAAAAATCTAATTTTGTACAGCTCAAAGATTCATTAGGGCTATATTTGATGCAGATAAAAGACGTACGATTACGAAACGATTATGCACCTCTTGCTTACGTCATACCAACCATTAAGCAGATCATTATCAATAAGAGAAAACTAGATCTCATCAAACAACTAGAAACAGATATTACTAAAGATGCCATTAAAAACGATCAATTTGAAATATATACTAAACAGTAAGCTTTTTGCTGTCTTTTTAATGCTCATGAGTTATCAAATGAGTGTCGCCCAAGAAATTATTGAAGACGAGGTGCCAGCTGCCAAAATTGCTGATACTACCAAAAATAGCAATCAGCGTATTAAGGTGGACGGTGTCGTTGCTGTCGTTGGTGATTACGTGGTGTTGGATTCTGATATTGATAAAGAATATCTTCAATTGCAGGCACGAGGTGTTACAACGTCTGATATTTCACGCTGCCAATTATTTGGGAAGCTTCTTGAGGATAAACTTTATGCTCACAACGCGATTCAAGATAGTATCACCGTCAATGAATTGGAATTGCGATCAAATATCGATCAACAGATCGGTGCATTTCTTGAGGAAGCTGGGTCTATGGAAGAATTATTGAAGTTCTATAATAAAGATTCCGAAACGGCCTTACGCGAGGAAATGTTTGAAATCAATAAGAGTCAAAAGCTCGCATTCGAAATGCAAAACAAGATCGTTGATGATATTGAGGTGACACCTGAAGAGGTTCGCGAATATTTCAACAGCATTCCCAAAGATGAGCGACCTATTTTCGGAACCGAATTAAGAGTGGCCCAGATTGTAGCCATTCCTAGAATTACGGAAGAGGAAAAACAAAAAGCCATCAATCGTTTGAAAGAATTTAAGGCAGACATCATTGAGAATGGCGCTAGTTTTACAACCAAAGCAACCTTCTATTCAGATGATATGGGCAGTAGAAAGACTGGTGGAAAATTACCACCAATGAATCGAAGCCGACCACAGATGGTGAAAGAATTTCGTGATGTCGCCTTTTCATTGGAAGAAGGAGAGATTTCAGATCCATTTCAATCAGAATTTGGCTATCATATTATTTGGCTGGAAAAGATCAGAGGTCAGGAATATGATGTAAGACACATTCTATTACGTCCTGAAGTTACGCAAGAAGCGATCAAAGAGGCCAAAACAAGAATAGACAGCACGCGTGCTCGTATTGTTCGAGGTGAAGTTACGTTTGCTGCTGCGGCAAGAGAATTGAGTGATGAGGTTGAGACGAAACAAGATGGAGGACAATTGATCAATCCTCAAACACAAGACTATAGTTTTGAATTAACTAAAATTGAACCCGAATTATACTCACAAATACAAAATTTAAAGGATAATGAGGTCAGTTTAGTGCTTCAGGATGAAGATAGAGTCAACAGAATAAAATTCAAGATTTTAACCGTCACCAATAGAATTGATGAGCATGAGGCCGATTTTGCGAAAGATTATTTGAAAATCAAGAATCTCACAGTTCAGGATAAGCAATTCAAGGAAATTGCCAAATGGCAAGAGGAGAAAATAGGCGATACGTACATCAATATCAATGGTGAATATCGTGATTGTGCTTTTGAAAGTAATTGGTTGAAAAAAGAAGAATAGGATGTCAGATGTCGCAGCTGTAGAACAGTTTGTAAGAAAATACAAAGATTTAAAATCTGAAGTTGCCAAAGTCATAGTAGGTCAGGATGATGTTGTAAATCAAATTTTGATCGCCATTTTTTCAGGAGGGCATGCCTTGCTGATTGGTGTTCCGGGATTGGCAAAAACGTTAATGGTCAACACTATCGCCCAGGCTCTTGGGCTTGATTTTAAAAGGATACAATTCACACCAGATTTAATGCCTAGTGATATTCTAGGAAGTGAAATTTTAGACGAGAACAGACAATTTAAATTTATTAAAGGTCCCATTTTTGCCAACATCATTTTGGCGGATGAGATCAACAGAACACCACCAAAAACTCAAGCAGCGCTTTTGGAAGCCATGCAGGAGCGTTCAGTTACAGTTGCCGGTCATAATTATAAATTACAGTTGCCTTACTTTGTGCTGGCCACCCAAAACCCGATAGAACAAGAAGGAACCTATCCTTTACCAGAAGCGCAATTAGACCGTTTCATGTTTGCTATCAATTTAGAATATCCTTCTTTTGAAGAAGAAGTTCAGGTAGTTAAGGCTACGACGACTGACTCTAAAGTCAAGGTCAATCCATTATTTTCTTCTCAAGAGATTATAGATTTCCAAGATTTGATCAGACGAATTCCTGTGGCTGATAATGTCATAGAATATGCCGTATCAATGGTTGGTAAAACCAGACCGAATGGCCAAACGGCTTCTAGTTTGGTTAAAGAATTTGTTGACTGGGGCGCTGGACCAAGAGCTTCTCAAAATTTGATTCTAGCCGCTAAAACACATGCGGTGATTAACGGGAAGTTTTCACCTGATATGGAGAATGTGCAAGCTGTCGCAACCGGAATACTCCGTCATCGAATCATAAAAAATTACAAAGCAGAAGCTGAAGGCATTTCGGACGAACAGATTATTAAAAGTTTATTCTAGCAATTGCTTTAGATCTTCTATAAGACGCTCGCTTTCTTCCACTGCCAAGATATTATAAAAGCCCCTTATACGTTGTTTTCTATCTAAAAGAGCAACGTAACTGCTGTGATAGAAATCTGTTTCATCATCTGTCGGTCTAAAGTTGGTCATATAAAGTTCCGCCTGTTTTTTAGTTTCTTCTGTCGTGCTTCGGATAAATTGCCAACGGTCTGAATCGACCCCAGTACTTTTAGCATAATTATATAAAACCTCCACAGTATCGTTTTTCGGGTCAATGGTGTGAGAGACCATTAAAAAATCGTTCTTATTTTTAAAAACTTCATTGATGTTTTGTAATTCGGTGCGCATTGGCGGGCAAATACTCGGGCAGCGTGTGAAGAAAAAATTGGCAACTACAATCTTACTCATAATATTTTCGGTTGTAAAGGCTTGATTATCCTGATTTTTAAAATTAGTATAATTGATTGTATACGGGACTTGATCACCGCGATCATTAATTTTGTAGCTCAAGATAGGGAGCTCTTCGGGACTGTGGTGACATCCAAAAATCATGAGAATCAGTATGACTGTGTAGAACTTCATCTATTGCGTTTATTGAGTGAATATTACAATCAATTTTTCTTATAATTCAATAGTTTTTCAGCCATATCGCTATCATAAAAAAACAAAAACATACTCGCCATCATATCCTGATTATCATTACTAGTATTATTCGTTTTTAAAACCAATTCGTAGTTGTGGTCGGAGTAGAGCTTGATGCCGTTTATACTCGAAAAGTATGATACTTTTTTTAAGCCAATTTTTTCTCCATAATTCTCTGCGATCGAAGTAAACAGGGTAGTGTCTTTAGTTTTGTCTCTCAATTCCAATGTTTCCGCAAATGGATGAAGATGCACTGCGATATGATGCATTGTCAAACTATCTTTAATATGTAGCTGCTCTGTAATATCATATTTAAATGTTTCCTTCCCTTTAAAAATAACCCAATGACCAGACAACGAATTTCCTTCATTGTCTTGGTAACTGTGATTTTTAATATCGACAGGCAAGCACATGTTAGGATTGGTGTCTGTTGGCCCTTGGAAGGGTTGTTCCGAATTGTAAGGGAGCATCACAAATACAGTGCGACTCATCAAGGGCTTCATTGTGTTTGAATGGGCTCGCACTCCAAGTGAAACCGAATGTTTAATGGTAAACGCGTCTGCTTCAATATTGTGATTCAACGATTGGGTTGCTATGAATAGATTTTCATTTGTAAAAACGGGGAATCCAAAACCTTCTGGAAATTTATACGATTCGATGCCATTACTCATGGATGTCAACCTCGGATATGCCTCACCGATGCGATCATTCAAATTCCAGCGTGAAAAATGCTCACCGTCGTAAAAATCGATATTGGTATGGCATACATAGTCGTTCGAAAGTGGATCAATCTCATTTGTGCTCATCGCCTTTGTCTCGAAAGAGGTTAGCCAGACCAAATCGCTTTTAGTGGGATCAATTTGAAATGACGTCATGGCTTTTGGGCCTTCCATGGATTTATAAATATTGTCGATGACAAATGTGGGAGATATCAGTGCGATGTTAGAGTCTGTGAGTTTTATATTCCATGTATCGTCTACCAGTCCAAGCTTGTGGTAGACCTGTGTTTTAATGATGGCTTTATGACGATTGGGCAATTTTAGATAATAGATGCCACCAACAATCATTAACAAAACCAATACAAAGACTGAATATTTTAGTATTTTCGAGGTCATCAAGGAATGGGTTCTTGCCAACTAAATTAATGCTTTTTTATGCAAATAGACTACGGTAGACGTGTTTTTGGTCTAGATCTCATGCGTGCAGTGGCTATTATGATGGTAGTGTGTTCCCATGTCTTATGGATCACCCCAAATGCCAACGGTTATATTCCAGATATTTTGAGTATTTCGGGAGTCATGGGTGTTGAGATTTTTTTTGCATTGAGCGGCTTTCTTATCGGAAGAATTTTATACCGAAATTATATGTCCGAAGATTTTAGCTTTAAGACTGTTGGTTATTTCTGGGTACGGCGTTGGTTCAGAACACTACCGAACTATTATTTGGCTTTGATACTCAACATCATTATAACCCTTGCTCTTGGAAACATGCTTCCGGATCATGTGTGGAGGTATTTTTTTTTCATTCATAATTTCTCTACGGAAATGCCTTGGATGTTTCCAGAATCATGGAGTTTGTCTATTGAGGAGTTTGCTTATATACTAGGGCCTTTGCTGTTATACCTCACATTATTCATCAAAGGGAAAAGTTCCAAACCATTTCTGTTTTTAACTGTGACCGTTGTTATCTTAATGTTATTTTTTGTTTCTAAATTGATCTATAACGAGATAGAGTCCATCAGGGATATGCGTCATTGGAATGTCAATGTGAAGGGCATGGTCATCTACAGAATTGATGCTATTTATTACGGAGTACTTGCAGCCTTTATAACTATACAACGTCCGAAGGGTTGGCGAAGATTTCGATATCCACTGTTTGTAGTTGGGATTATAGCGTTATTGCTCTTGAACATCGCCATACCAATGAATCAAATTTTTATAGGAACACACCCCATGTTTTGGAATGTCTGGTATTTCGTGATTAAATCGTGTGCCATTTGCATGACCTTACCGCTGTTGAGCTCGATGAACTCTGCTCCATCGTTAATTCTAAAACCAGTCACCTACATTAGTATTCTATCCTACGCCATGTATATTTTACATTATTCGATTATCTTGCAACTGATGAAATATTTTTTGCCTACCGAAGCTTTCGCAGGGTTGGATATCGCCATATTCCTAATGGTCTATATGCTGCTGACGTTCTTGCTCTCATACGGATTATATACATTTTACGAGAAACCCCTTACAGATTTGCGAGATTCAAACAGGATTACAAGATATTTCATATAGGTATAATTACCAATGTGGCATTTTTTGCCATTAGAAATTACATAATATCCAATATTAGCTTTAAAATGAGCAATTTTGTTGAATTATCTGCAGGGAATAATGCAATCTCTTACATTTTTTTAAATGTCTTTTAAAATTCGTAAATTTGTAATACTTAAATTAAAACAACAACCTTAAAATATACTCTATGGCCTTTGATATTGACATGATAAAAAAAGTGTATGCAACTATGCCAGAGCGTGTGGATAAAGCACGTGAAATAGTTGGTAAACCCTTAACTCTTTCTGAAAAAATCCTGTATGCCCATCTTTGGGATGGAAATCCAACGACCGCTTTCCGAAGAGGTAAGGATTATGTTGATTTTGCACCAGATAGAATTGCATGTCAAGACGCAACAGCACAAATGGCTTTGTTGCAATTTATGCAGGCTGGTAAGCCCAAGGTGGCTGTACCAACTACAGTTCATTGCGATCACCTTATCCAAGCAAAACAAGGTGCTGTACCAGATTTAAAAAGAGCCAACGAAACAAGTAATGAAGTGTTTGACTTTTTGGCGTCGGTATCCAACAAATATGGCATCGGATTTTGGAAGCCAGGCGCAGGGATCATTCATCAAGTTGTTTTAGAGAACTATGCATTTCCTGGCGGTATGATGATCGGTACAGACTCTCACACCGTAAATGCTGGTGGACTCGGAATGGTCGCTATTGGCGTTGGTGGAGCCGATGCAGTGGATGTGATGGCCGGAATGGCTTGGGAATTAAAATTTCCAAAGATGATTGGCGTCAAATTAACCGGAAGCTTGAGTGGTTGGACATCCGCAAAGGATGTTATCCTTAAAGTTGCTGGGATATTAACCGTAAAAGGTGGAACGGGTGCGATTGTTGAGTATTTTGGGGATGGTGCTTTAAACCTGTCATGTACAGGAAAAGGAACCATTTGCAATATGGGTGCTGAAATTGGCGCCACAACCTCAACTTTTGGTTATGATGATTCCATGGAACGCTACCTTCGTGCTACAGATCGTTCAGATATTGCGGATGAGGCTAATAAAATAAGAGAATATTTAACAGGAGATCCTGAAGTTTATGCAAATCCTGAAACATATTTTGATGAATTGATCGAAATTAATCTTGATACCTTACGTCCGCATCTTAATGGACCTTTTACGCCAGATTTGGCAACACCCGTTGGTCAATTGGGACCAATCGCTAGAGAAAAGGGATGGCCAATTAAGGTTGATTGGGGCTTGATAGGATCATGTACCAACTCCTCTTATGAGGATCTAACGAGGGCCGCTTCCATTGCCAAACAAGCCGTCGATAAAAAAATTAAAGCGAAATCAGATTTTGGGATCAATCCTGGTTCTGAACAGATCCGATTCACCGCTCAACGTGATGGATTGCTTCAGATTTTTGAAGATCTGGACGCTACTATTTTCACAAACGCCTGCGGACCATGTATCGGTCAATGGGATCGTAGTGATCTAAAAGGAGAAGAAAAGAATACTATTGTTCATTCCTTTAACAGAAATTTCTCTAAACGTGCTGATGGAAACCCAAATACACATGCGTTTGTAGGGTCTCCAGAGATGGTAGCAGCCATTGCAATTTCTGGTCGTTTGGATTTTGATCCGATGAACGATTATTTGATCAATGAAGATGGCGAAAAAGTCATGTTAGATCCACCACAAGGTATAGAATTACCTCCAAGAGGTTTTGATGTAGAAGATGCTGGATACGTGGAACCAGTTGAAGATGGAAGCCAAGTGGATGTCTCTGTCAGCGAAACATCAGAACGTTTACAATTACTAGAGCCGTTCGTACCATTGGGCAACTCCATCACTGGCGCACGATTATTGATCAAGGCATTTGGAAAATGTACAACCGATCATATTTCTATGGCCGGACCATGGTTACGATTTAGAGGCCATTTAGATAATATCTCTAATAATATGTTGATTGGCGCCATAAATGCTTACAACAAGAAAACCAATTTTGTCAAAAATCAATTGACTGGAGACTATGGCGGTGTGCCTGATGTTGCACGCGCATATAAGGCAAAAGGAATTAAAACAATCGTGGTAGGGGATCACAATTACGGTGAAGGATCTTCGCGAGAGCATGCAGCTATGGAACCACGATTTTTAGGTGTTGCTGCGGTCCTTGTCAAATCATTTGCTCGTATTCATGAGACCAATTTGAAAAAACAAGGAATGTTAGGTCTGACTTTTGCAAATGAAAACGATTATGATTTAATTCAGGAAGACGATACCATCAACTTTTTGGATCTAGATCAATTTGCACCAGACAAACCTTTGACGCTTGAATTCGTGCATGCGGATGGTTCTAAAGATGTTATAAAAGCAAACCATACATATAATCTTCCACAGATTCAGTGGTACAATGAAGGTTCAGCTTTGAACTTAATCAAAAAAGAGAACGCTAAATAACATTTGATTTATAATTTATGAAGCTCTCAATCAATGGTATTGAGAGTTTTTTTTATTAGCAAAATGAAATCTATAGTGACTAAAGAATAGCTTAACTATTTAATTTTAAGATGATTTTCGGCACATGCTGAATGAGACATTATTGACTTATGAAGATTACAAAAAAGCAACGTAATAATAGTATCTTCTTTGTTATTATTGCAATTCTTCTGATACCTCAAACTAGACAGCCGATTCAATTGTTGTTGCATCAAGGTTTAGCTAAATTCAGTCCGTCTGTTGAAGATAAAGACGACCGAGTGAAACTCAATGATTATGAATGGGCTTTAGTGGATGAAAACGGTGTGTCCTATGATTTTCAAAAAGCGAGAGGTAAAGTCGTAGTCATCAATTTTTGGGCAACTTGGTGTCCTCCCTGTATCGCGGAAATGCCCAGCCTGGAAAAACTTTATAATGAGTATAAAGATGATGTAGTGATGTTATTGGTTTCGAACGAAAAGCCATCGGTGATTTCAAAATTCAAAGAACAGAATTCTTATGATTTTTTGGTCTATGCATCAGTATCAAAACAACCAAAGCTTTTTGATGTTTCATCGATTCCGAGAACTTTTGTAATTGATAAAAAAGGCACTATTGTTATAGACAAATCCGGTGCTGCCAATTGGTACAGCGACTCCTTCAGAACTCTATTGGAGACCTTGCTAAAAGCGGAATAAGACCTTAAAAAAAGCTTTTATAAAGGATGTTGAGAACAACGACATCATTATTTTTAAATCTTCGTTGAAGGACGTTTCTTCATCTAAAAAACGAAACATAGTGTGAATGGTATTTTTGGAATAAAAACGCTCAAAAATCCAAACCCCTTTCTCGTTTTCATTTTTTAAAACCTTTAAAAAAATGGTATCGTAGAACCTGAACTTCTTGTTAAAGAGATCTTTAGAGGGCACTTGACCTTTCTTGATATTTTTGATGATCTTGCTGACATACTTTTCAGTATGTTTAAATGAGTAGCCTGTTGACCCCTTCACCCATCCGCCGCCTGTACCAATTTTGGTAATTTGGTCGGTGTTAAATTTCCAAAAAGGAAAATCCGTCATTGGGATATTACCAAATTCAGTTTCTAACAGTGTATAATCTTCCAATCGTAATTCTTCCGTAATATATTTTTTGATAGCAGTATCATAAACAAATTCTTCAGTGATGAATGGCGTGAAAAATGTGTATTCAATTAAGGCCTTT
>JBBSOJ010000036.1:0-17945 GCA_038259855.1 Flavobacteriales bacterium | reverse complement strand
GATCTTCGTCCGCAAATAAGAAATGCCAGTATTCCAGCTCCTCATAAGTATGGATTTCTTTTCGTAACATCGCCGTTTCTTCTTCAGTACCAATTGGCATCACCATAACGACCTGGAATTTTTTAAATCCACGAAATTTATCATATACCAACTCCTTTAAATTAGAGGCAGCGATGACCTCATCCATTGGGCGATTTCCCAAAAAACCGATGACGGTGATATGATCTTTGAGTGTAATGGTTTCTCCTGAATCGGATGTAAAACCATTCAAATCCAGTACATTTTCATTGATGGTATCAAGTGGGTTATAATTGTGCTGGGCAGGGTATAAAAACAACAAGAATATAACGGGAAGAAAGAAAAGAATCCCTAAAATCAGATAGCGTTTTACCAGCTTTTTATTCATAGTGCAAAAATAAAAAAGACGGTTTAAATAACCGCCTTTTATATTGTATTTAACTATTTATATACTCTAAAAATCATCCTTTATGAAACCTGTAGAATAAACATTCTCAATATAACCACCTTCTTGTAGAAGAATGAAAACCAAATAACAGATTAAGAACACAGCCGTCCAAACAACCATGCGTCGCAAGCTTGATTTTTCATCTCTCATGTGCATAAAATCCCACGTGATATAATAAGCTTTGATAACTGTAAGAATGATAAAAATCCAATTTAGAATTTTCATGCCAACAAAATCAGCCATTAATGCTTTTGGCTTATAAATACCAAGAACAACTTCAATCGCTGTGATAATTGTAAGCAATATTAAAACGCCCCAGATCTTCTGTGTAACATTCTTAAATTTTAAAGTACCTCTAAATATTGATAAGTTATGTGCGTGTGCCATTTTAAACTTTAATTTTTCTAATTAAACCAAATAGAAGAATGTAAATACGAATACCCAAACCAAATCGACAAAGTGCCAATACAGTCCAACTTTCTCAACCATTTCATAACTTCCTCTTCGTTCGTACGTTCCAAGTATCACATTAAAAAAGATGATAATATTGATGATCACTCCAGAAAGGACGTGAAAACCGTGAAAACCAGTGATAAAAAAGAAAAAATCAGCAAATAGTGATGGTCCATATTCGTTAACGCGAAGATTTGCTCCTTCAACGACACGCTGACCATTTAACTTTAATTGATTGAGTGATTCCTCTCTAGATAATATTGTTTTCATCCCATTCTCATCGATGATTTGATTTCGCACCAATAAATCAGGGTTAGATTCGAAGCCTGCAATGACTTCATCCATAGAATAGCTTGGCAAAGGTGCGTCGTCAGACTCAAACCAGATGCCGTTTTTATTCTCATGTACGACTCTTTCATGTGTTCCAGCAGTTACAAAGTCAGCCAATTTTACACGATGCCCTTCAGCATCCACGAATTGGAGAATATTGCCTCCTTTGGTTTGTACAGCACCATGATCCCCTTTAATGAAGGTTGCCCATTCCCATGCTTGTGAACCCACGAAGATAGCACCGCCAATAATCGTAAGAAACATGTAGATAGTCACTTTTGACTTATTCATATGATGACCTGCATCTACAGCTAGTACCATAGTAACGGAAGACATAATCAAAATAAATGTCATGAATGCTACATAGATCATTGGATGCTCTTGACCATGTAAAAAAGGAACGTGTGTAAACACTTCGTCGGCAATAGGCCAAGACTCAATAAATTTAAATCTTGAAAAGCCGTAAGCTGCCAAAAACCCAGAGAATGTCAAGGCATCTGATACGATAAAAAACCACATCATCATTTTACCATAGCTTGAGCCTAAAGGATCATTACCTCCGCCCCAAACTTTTTCCTTCACATCAGTATTTACAACTGTAGTATCCATATTTAGCGATTAATGTTAAAAAAGCATTAAAGTTGCACAAAAATAATCATTTTATTTATCTCACGAAATATAAAAACAAAAAGAGATACATCCACAAGACATCCACAAAATGCCAGAAAGTGGCTGCTAGTTCAAAACCAAGCATATTGGTCGGATTATACTTTTGTTTAAAATGATTATAAATTACAACCAAAAGACAAAACAGCCCTACCACAACGTGCAAAATATGCACCATAGCGATCAAATAGATGTAGGACATGGTAATGTTGCTGGTTGGACCGGTAAAATTATAACCCAACTCGATGATCTGCTGAAACCCTATAAATTGATTATAAATAAAGAGCAATCCCAATACTAATGTTGACAAAAGCCACACCGTGGTCATCGATTGATTATTGGATTTGAGCGCTCTCTTTGCCATAATAAATGTCAAACTACTCAACACGATAAAGACCGTGCTGATGATAAAAGCATCGGGTAACACAAATTCCTTCAACCAATCTTCACGACTGCTACTTACGATGAAGGCGCTAGTCCATCCCATAAAAGACATAATCAATGAGATGATACCAAACCAAAGCATCATTTTTTTAGCTCTGTCCTTTTTTTCCTGAAAACTTCCTTCTGTTAAATCCATTATCTTATAAATTTATCTGCAACATAAACAATCTGCAATAGCGTTATATATATGACGCTTGCCAGCATCAAATGTCTTGCGGCCAGTGATGTTCTGGATTTAAATAACTGTATCGCATAATACAGCATTACCAAACCTAAAGCAAACACGATGATGGCAGCAACAACTGACAATTTAAGGTCTCCTGTAAAGCCCAACACCGGAATGATGGACACCAAAATTGTCCAAATTGTATACAGAATAATCTGCACCGCTGTGGCCTTGTCACGTTTACCCGTGGGAAGCATAAAAAATCCACCTTTTTGATAATCTTCAAATAGAAACCATCCAATGGCCCAAAAATGTGGAAATTGCCAAAAAAACTGAATCGCAAACAATGTTCCTGATTCGATACCGAAATCATTCCGAGCCGCCACCCAACCCAACATAAACGGAATGGCTCCCGGTATGGCGCCAGCAAAAACCGCTAAAGGCGTTTTAGTTTTTAAAGGTGTGTAAATGCACGTATAAAGAAAAATTGATATCGCGCCATACATGGCAGTACGAGGATTGATCACATACAATGCGGCAATACCCAAAATGGTAAAGACCACTGCAATAGCAAAGGCTGTATTCACAGACATTCTACCTGCTGGTACTGGTCTATTCTTGGTGCGATCCATAAGGATGTCCAAATCACGCTCTATAATTTGATTGTAGGCGTTGGAGGCTCCGACCATAAAGTAACCACCAAAACATAGAAGCACAAGCGTCATTACATCCACCGTCTCGGCGCCTAAAAGATAGCCAGCAACCGAAGAAAAAACGACACTTAAAGAAAGTCTCATTTTTGTAATTTCCTTGAAATCGGAAACCATCGACACTGATTTAATAGATGATTCTGTAGTACTCAACGTAGACACGATTTGACGCTTTTCATTGCGACTGCAAAGATACTTTGAAAATTGGTTTTGGACAATGCAATTAAGGAATAATTGTTTATAATGAGATCAATATAGTTCGTTTGAAAATACTCCGAACGATAATCTACTAAAAAAGCATGGCTTTAGGATTCATTTAGAATGATTCATTTGCTTCTTAACAGCCGCTATTAGTTATCGATATACCAATTAAACAGATCTGTTCTTAAACCAACCGTAAACCAAACCGTATTACTTTTGACTGTAGAGGCCGTAATGGCGTCAGGATCGAAGTTTCTGTAACTGATATTTGTAAACAGCTTAAGGTGGCTCACAGGATTGACAACATAGCCTGCTTGTAACTCCGCATTAAACGTTTTTACTTTATTTCCTTGCCCTATTTTCACCCCAGTATCAAACGGCCGTTCGTTATAATTTCTATAAATATCACCACCGTAACTGAAAGAATCGTCATCCGTGTTAAAGTCAAAGCCTCGCGTACCAAAAATAAATTTCGCATCCCCGAACCAGCGCCCGCGGTCATAACGACCAATGATAATCGCTTCTCTGAAATTCGCTCCCCATAGGTGCGCCATAGGCTGGTTATTATGGCCATAATTCAATACAATGGTATTGTGCGAATAGGTATAAGGACGCACTTGATTATATTCAAATTGCAAAAGCAAATTATCAACTTCAAAGGCATCAAAATATTTTACACCTAATTGATAGCCATATTTGTTCCTCCAACTTTTATTGCCCCCGGTAATATCAGCCAAAGCAAATTCATCGAGGACAAACTGCCCATAGAGATTAATTTTATTATTCCATTTATATTTCGCCGACGCCCCTAAAATAGCATTTCCCGCATCTTGTCCCGTTTCAAATTCTATAGCTCTATAGAAAATAATTGGATTCAGGTAATTTAAATCAAAGCCTCTATCGTTATCATTCGCCCACATAACGGATTCAAATAACCCAATATTCAAACGTTTGGAAACGTTCCAGCTCAAATAATGGTTGGCGATGTATTTTGTTTTAAAAGCACCATCTTCGGTCACTTCTGCCCGCACATCTCTCAATGAGGTCCAAGTGTTGGTGTATTTTATTTTCCAGAAGGTTGTATTGAGCTTGATATAGGGATAAGGACTGGCCACATCACTTTGCAGCAGAGACCTGTAGCCATCACCAATGAAGTTTTTACCGTGACCAAATTGGATATTAATGAATTTGGCAGGGGCATAAGACAAATAACCTTCAGCCACTGGATAATCAAATCCTTGATCCTTGAAGTTCTTTGCAACGCCACGACCTGGAACAATGGCCGGATCTGATTCCGTGCGCAAACTGTACGCATATTGATTATAGTATTGGGCAAAACGACCTTGGCTTTCAAAAACAGACGTTGAAAAATTAAACTTCTTGCCGAGACCTCCCTGTATATAAACACCTCGTGTATTGTTATACGTTGTGTTGAAATCTGCTTCGGTATCTTTACCAACCTGCAAATCGAACACAGGATCAATGGTAAACCAATAGTCTTTACCTTGGACCTCAACAAGATGTTCGTCCCACAATTTTCGAGACCACCAACCGTCACTTCCTTTGATCAGCGCCTCGTTGGCAGCCTCAAAGTCGTAATAGGGCGCAACGTCGCTGTATACAAAAGGTTTTGCCGCGGTATGACTGTTAGTCCCCAAGCCATTCATGTTGCCGTCGAAACGGGCGTAAAAATGATGGGTAAAAGGAATGTTCAACTGACTGCTGTACTCAAGATCTTCATACTTCACCAGATTTTTATTAATGCTGTCGTACTCTTGTGACACAGTCTCATTCAAGTCCCGAACTTGTTTTATAGTCGGTGGTGCTGCGGTTGATGACTCATTTTGAATATTCGCAGGATCTGTCAACGGAATTTTGATACCTATCGAATATTGAACATAGGTTGGTTTCCCATTATAAGTGGCCGGAGATACGCTTGGGAGTTCCTTAAAAATACGTTTTGTTTCCATCTTTAACGAATCGTACACAGCATCCACATACACAACGTTTACAGCGCCTTCTTTATCGACTTCAAAAAGCACTTGTAATTCGCCCACATAGGCATCATCAACAACCTGTTGCGGTACTTTAAAATTTTCAAATATAAATTGATTGATGTTGTTATTAAAACACGTCTTCAGTCTATCAAACGCCTCGGATTCACATCCCGGAAAAACGGGCGGTTTTTCATTATAATTGAAATTCTGTGAAAATAAACTGAATTGAAAAGCAAAAAAAATAAATAAGAAGACGTTCTTCATAAGATGGTAGCAACCTTTTTAATGAGCGAAAGATACTATTTTTTTCAAAATCGTTCCATTAAAAAACCGATATCCATTGAGATACCGGTTCACAAACGTATTATAAAATTCAATTATTGCACACTGAAGGCGATTGGCAAATAATACAAAACAGATACGGGCGTATTGCGTTGCATCCCTGGGGTCATTATAGGGATTTTTTCTATGACACGTTGTGCTTCCTTATCCAATTGTACGTGTGGCGATCGTGTTTTAATATCTGTTACTTTGCCCTGATCATCAATCTTAAACTGTACTTGAATTTTTTGTATTCCCGACAATCCCAATTCGTGAGCTAAATCAGTATCGAATTGGCGTTGAATCAACGTGGCTAATTTATCGGACATACATGCCAACCGCTCTGCGTTGTTTGAAGCAGACTCACAACCAGGAAAAACAGGGGCCTTCTCTACATTCATGATATTTACAGTTGTAGGCACTACAGGCTGCGGCGTAAAGTTAGATTTTGGAATTTTAACACCTGTAATGGGTTCTGGTAATGCCATTTCTGAGGTGATGATTTCCACAGGTTCTGAAACCATATGATCATCTGGTTTGACAATGGGTGGCTTTGTTGTTAGCATTGCTACCTTTTTATCGATAGGGTTCACTTGAGGCGTATTAGGCTCAACAGTAAATATATTAATAGTCCATGGATCGTCTTCAAGAGGACGTTCAGCAGTGACTTTCGATAGTTGTGTTTCGAACGTCATTTCGAAAAGCGCATAAGATGCCAATAAACAGAGAATTAAACCGATCTGAAAATAGAGCGTTGAATTACTCTTGAGATTAGTATCTTTCTTTTTGAGATATTCGCTTCGTTGATTCTTGTTTTCAGCATTTTCTTTAATGATTTCATGATTTTTCATAATAGCACTCATTTAGACTGTTAATATGATAACAGATTCTCAATAAGCGTACCGAAAACAAAAAACCCATCTAAATAGTTAGATGGGTTTTTATTATATGCAATATGCTTTATTTAATCTTGTACTTGAAATAAGATTGGTAAGGAATAAGGAACCGTTACCGATTTCCCACGTTGCTTACCCGGTTGCATTTTTGGCAACATCCCAATGACACGTTTAGCCTCTTTCTCCAAACCTGGGTGCGGAGCTCTTGCTAAAATGTTGACCACGTCACCACTCTTATCTATTTTGAACATAACACTGATACGTTGCTTTCCAGAAAGACCTAACTCACTAGCCAACTCCGTATTGAATTTTTTGTTTACAAAGTCACTAATTTTAGAAGCCATACATTGCCTTTTAGCGTTGTTGTCTTTCTCTTTTTCACATCCTGGAAATACCGGAACGTTTTCAATCACAGAGAAAGGAACTTCAATATCTTCCTCTACTTCCTTAACAACAACTTGTTCAACCTTAACAATTTTTTCTTCTTGACTTGTTTCAGTTGATTTTATGATTGTTTCCTCAACCTCCTTATCATCTTCTACAACCTCAATAACCTCTGGTATGGCCGGTGGCGGTGGTGGCGGTGGTGGTGGCGTTAACAGTTGTTCTGTAATCGGAATTTCTTCTTCCATTTCGTCATCCATACTCACGATTCCAAGATCAATATCAGCTTTATCGTACGTTTTGTAATTGATCGCTAAATTGGTAATCAGCAGCATCAATGCTAGACCTACGGCAAAATAGATGGAGCTATTTCTACTAACATCAGCCTTCGGATTTTTTTTCGGTTCCATATCTTTTCTGGTTTTAAGGAATGCTAAATTAACCAAATATTAGTTAAAAAAGCAAATGAATAAATTATTTTAACTTTAGCTTGCTTGAGATCACTATTAGGACAACTCCAACAACAATCCCGAGACTGTTCGCCAAAACATCGGCAATATCCTCGGTTCTATACGTTGTGAAAACCCCTTGACATACTTCAATAATTATGCCATATATGAAAGCTATTCCCGACGAAATCAGTATTTTAAACTTCCAAGTTGTACTGTAAAAAACAGCATACCATAAAATGGTCAATAGAGCATAAGCTCCGAAATGATAGATTTTATCGTCAAAAGAGGAGCCCAGTTTGGGAACGTCAGACACACTCATCAGACTTAAAATTGTTAATGACAATGTGTATCCTAGCGCCAGTACCAGTGCAATCTTTTTATGCACCCACCAGTGCTTTGTAATCTTCTGCAGAAAGTAAATTCTCAACTTGGGAAAGGTCCGAACATTTCATTTTGATCATCCAACCAGCTCCATAAGGGTCTGTATTCACTTTTTCGGGCTCATCCTCTAGCGCTGAATTGAATTCAATAATCTCACCTGTAAGAGGTAAGAACAGATCAGAAACCGTTTTTACAGCTTCCACAGTTCCAAAAACTTCCTCAACCTCCATTGTTTCGTCAACTGTTTCTACTTCTACGTAAACAATGTCGCCTAATTCTCCCTGTGCAAAATCCGTGATTCCAATGGTGGCAATATCACCGTCAATCTTTACCCATTCGTGGTCTTTCGTGTATTTTAAATCAGCTGGTATATTCATGTAATGTATAATTTATGTGAAAACAAATGTACTTTTTAAAAGTCTCTCATTCCAAATTAATTTCCGAAATTATATCTCAAAGTTATACCGGATCGGATGGTCGTTTGAGGGAATGCTGTTGAGATTGCATACTCGGAAAACGTATAATCGAAGTAGAAAATACCAGTAAGGTTTTTACTAAAGGCATAATCTGCTTTATATTTTAGACCGTAGATGGTTTGGCCTGATGTAATTTGGTTATTTTCAATATCTAGATATCTAATGATGGTTTTGTTATCTCTCAAAGACCCATCCAATGACATATTCAAATCACTTTTTATAACTTGACCCGGACCTGCAAGTTTTGCCCTGATCTTTACATCTTTAAATCGGTAACCTAAACCAACAATATATTCTGCGCCCTGTATTTCGGTCATTAAATTGTTATCAAAACTCAAGGATAATATTCTGTCTCTTTTCAATTCTGCCAAAATCTTTACAGAATTTTTCATTTCAAAATCAATTCTGACCAACGGGCTAAACTGTTCTTCTAAATTGATGTTACTGAACAATATTTGATTTTTAAAATCACCCGCCTGATTTAAAGCTTCATTGGGCTGATTGTCATAATCGATGGTGGCATCTACTGGTGTAAAATCCAGATTCGTTCTGAATTGGTTGATGGTGTAACTAGAGCGGTATCCATGAGTTAGAGAAAACCGCTTGAACCGCTTTTTAAACCATTCCAATTTCATAAACCCGGTATATTTCAATTGCCAATTCGGAATTGGGATGTCTCTAAAAGCTCCAAGTTTTACATTATCGGCATCTGATCCTTGGTAGGCAGAAAGAAATGATGGAAGCAAAACACTTTGGCTATTTTTTCCAAATCCTAATGGATACCCTTCTGCATCAACACCATAGTTACTATTGCCATAAAAGTTTTGCGCCAGTCGGTTGGCAACAATCAAACGGTTTGCTCTAAACTCATCGAAAGCTACTGACTGTACTTCATCGCTTTTACCAAATGCTGTTCTTATAAGCGCTGTGGAAATATTGAAATTCCCGAATGTGTTCAGTAATTGATCATCGTAGCGATCGCTTAATCCATCGTTATCGTCATCGATCCCTGTAAAATTTTGCGTGATATTTTGAGAATACGTACGGCCACCATTGAGATCGATCTTAAGGTCAGTGATAATTTCAATATTTGCAGATACTTCTAAAACGCGCGTTGTGTTTTCAAGGTACTGCTCATTAAATTCAGGAAATACTGTCAACCATCCATTTCTGGCTACCATATCCCGGATGTCTCTCTGACTTCCAAAAGTGTACCCCACCGATGGTTTTAAGGTCCCTATAAAGCCTGGAGTTTGCAAGTAACCCGGTAGGAAGGTTCCATTATTTTCTGTATAATTTATTTGAATCCGCTTGACCATGGTAATGATATCAATGGCCGTATTAAATGCTCGCGTGCCAATGGATGGTTTTGAACTGTTGCCGGATGTATTGGCTCCTCCTGCAGCACTTAAGGACGCTTTGTCATCGAGAGCATTTTTGCCCTGTGACTCCTCTTTTGCATCCGTAACCGTAGGAATTGCACTTCGTCTTGCTGGCACTGCGGAACGTGTTCCCCTAGTCGCTTTTCTAGTAAGCCCTACATACTTGTAAAGGGTTTCCATACTTAAAGAGGAATTGATATTATGGGTGTTTGAATTTTGGATGGCGTTCCCTAAATTAAAAAATTCTGTGGTCGTATTATTATCATCATCCGTTCTATCAATCCTTAAATTGTTGTTCAAATCTGACCCTTTCTGCCATTGAAAGTCTCCTGTATATGAATAGGTCGCTTTTAAAAATGACAGCGTTGGAATTTTATAAAACGGTAATTCGTAATTTAATTGCACTTGCTGGTTCTGAATATTTGGATCTCCAAAATCTAGGAAACCATCCCAGACATCGAGGGTTGGGTCTTGTCTTCCATTTAATACATCATCGACAAAATAATTTCTGACGATATTACTGTTAGATGCCGTAAAATTCAAGCTCAACGCATTTGTAATGTTGTAGTTGATAACATATTGAAAATCGAATCGGTAATTTCTGCGGAACAATTCTTCAAGACCGATATTATCTCCAGCCAAATCCACTTCTCTAAATTTTTGCTTATTAAACTGGCGTAAAACATCTGTATTTACAGAAAAACTTGTCGGGATCGGATTGAAATTGAAATCCTTCAAAATTTTCCAATAGCGATTCATGAATAGCGAATCGTTCTTCTTGAAGGGTTCTATGCTCAATGGCGCAAAACTGTAGTTATAATTCACACCTGCTCTGACCTTCTGATCAAGCGAATTTTCAATTTCAAAATCGCGATGCTCTACCTTATTATAGGAATAATTGAAAGTTAAATTCTCGACATCGTAAAATTTAGGTTTGGCTTCTCCTGTCCGTGTTTTACGTACACCGATAAAATTGATGCTCTGACGTTTTGTGTAATCTTCATTGACATTTAGGATTGAATCTCTATTGGTTGTATTGTCCAATTGCGTTACTAATTTGATGTCTCTGTAGAATTCGTCATATTCTGGGGTAATCACCTCTTCACCTTGACCGTAGTTAAATGGTACTTGAAGGCCCCATTTCTTTGGTAATAATTGTCCAAGATTTATGTTGGTGACAACGTCATATTGTTTGACATCTTCACGACTGCGCTCATTTGGTTTTTGATCAATAGAACCAAATCCAATGGTGCTTCGTCGGCCTGTAGCACTGATATTGGCAAAATCAGCCAAATTGGTATCCATGCTCATCACGGCCGCCCAACCTCCTTCGTTTTCGAGATCAGCGAGACGCAGTTCATTAAACCATACTTCACCGCAAGCAGCGCTCGTACCATTATTTCTGACACCAACCATCAAGACCCTGATCTCCCCAAAGTTTGGATTTCCTTTTATGGCGACACGTGTCTCTCCAAGTAAAAAAGGATCGAAACCTCCAATCTGCTCAGCACCTTCTGAAGTGACGTTATAGACGGTAGGATCGTCATTCGCAAGCGTTCCGTTATTAATACCAATTGATTTAATTTCCTGCAGGACACTCAAATCTATATTAATCTCATTCTCCTCTGGCCACACTTCTGTATCTATTAGACTTCCGCTAGACACCTTTAATGGAACGGCAATTTCATAAAAGTTTTGAGTAAAATCATTCCCCATCCTTACGAAGCCCACTAAATCAGCATCATCCAACAATCCGTTGTCTTGTGGCTCTGCGTGCATAAACATGCGTAGTTTGTTATATTGACGCATGTCGATACTGATATTTTTAAAGACACCTCTAGAGTCTGTAGGTTCCAAATCGCAGACCTCAACCACTAAAGATTGCTCATTTTGTCTTACGATATTGTTGTTATTATTCAGCTCTTCCAAAACAACTCCTGGAGGAAGCGTGTAGTTACCATCATTTTCTTGAAGACCTATAATGCCCACACTAAATTCAGCGTTCGGACTGTTATTGGTAGTATTGTTATCCAAGTCGAGCGTGTAACGTCTCCAATCACTACGAACCAAATCCAATGTTGCAAAACGTAGAACGGTAGGTTCGGTGAATTCTTTTAAATACATTCGAGCAAAACGTATAGATCGAATATCAGAAATACCTCCAATAGCACGTGTTGGTTCTGAAATTGGAATTCGGAATTGATAATAAGTAACGTCCTCGGTCTGACCATTTGGAAGCGTAATATTCCGCGTCTTGATATCATTGATCATCGGATTGAACTCATTTAAGGTGGCCTGTGTGATGTCAATTTCATATTCATAATAACTATCAATCGTGTTCATGGTATTGTCACGGTTGATATCCTCAACATCTGGCTGCGTTGTGGAGCCTCTATTGGTTTCTGTAAATATATCTGGCGTATTTCCCTCTAAACCATTGTAATTGATATAACGATCAAAAATATTTCCCTCTGTATTTAAGAAGTAGGTGTAATTGTCACGTGATGGATCCGCTAAACCAGAATATGCATTATATATCGCTGTCAACGCCGGATCACCTGCAATTACTGGCGTTTCTTCTGAATCATTGTAACCATCGTACCCGACATCTTGGTTGGTTCGTTGGTCACCTGTTGTTGAAAAGGCATAAATTAACGATTGATTTCTTGGTACGACCGAACCGAATTGCGTTGGCGGTGTTAAAATCTCAACATTACCATCTTCAGGTAAACCGTTTTCATATTGTTTTTTGCCATCCTTAAGCACATCTTCGGAAATGTTACCCAAATTAAAAACAAGCTTTCCACCCGTGACTGGGTTGGCTTGAGACCCCGTTAAGAAAGGATCCAATATCCAAAAATCGATATATTCAACATTGGCTTGTTCAAAATCAGTCGATGTGATCTGCCGCGTGATACCGGCCCAACTCTGGCTAGGGTTGGTTAATGTCTGGTTAGGGATATCAATCCCCGTAGGTTGAAAATTGTAGGGACCACGCTCTGTTGGATAATAGGCTAAATCCAATGTATTAATAACCGTGGTCTGTCCTTGCACGATGTCAACGTTTGGAAAAATTTCATCGACAAACACCCGTCTCGTATACAGGTTCGAAAGATCTTCGTCTGTAATACCTCCCGGACGTTGGTTGCTATAGAATATAGGATCAACCGTATACCAATTCAAGAGAGCTCGGTTAAAACCATTTTGAACGCCGTTGTCATCTTCTGTAGCACCACCGATGTTCAATTCTCTAGGCCTACTGGAGATGAACCAAGATTGTGGAGACAACAAATCAATAGCACCTTGCGTGCCTTCAAAATCATCGACATAAGCCGTTGCTTCACCTTCAAAATCAGTACCTTTTGGAGCGCCTGGCGCTAAATAGGCAAACTCCCCTCTTACAGATAAGTTAGAAGGAACGTCGGTATCAATATTTGGGAGTTTGTTGACCAAACGCGTTAAAAAAGGTACTTCTCTAGAATAATTACCATTGATACCAAAGATGGTATTATTGATCGATTCCGAATTGAAATTGGCCTTTTGAGTAATTGGTCGTTCATTCAAATTTAAAATCGTCGCTCCCAAAACAAAATTTTCATCAAATTGATGCTCTACGTTCACTCCCGTAAAACGACGTGTCTGTTGACCAAACACTGCATTATTTTCAACAGAAACGTTGATCGGAGTATTAGAGGCCTTTAAGGCTTCATCCAAAATCTGTACACGACCGAGTTGGTAGTTAACTGTATAATCAATTCCTTCCACCAACACACGACCACCCGCAGTAACAACCACAGACCCTCGGGGCACATTGAAAGCCCCAATTGGAATACCGTCTCCACCTGATGATTTATAACGCCCTTTTAATTGAAATTTATCTTTATCACTTTCCTCTAACGCTGCAATTTTAGTGGTTTTGTAAAGCGCGTCATAAACATACTTTTCTTGATTGGCATTGAAAATATCGGATTCATAATCGCTTTCATTATCTCCATTAACGCCATCATCATCCAACAAATCGAACAGATAGCGACCAAAGGGTTCAACTTTCGTGAAAATGATTTTGCCATTTTGGACTAAAACCGTTTGCCCGGGAACAAAATCAAAAAAACCATCCCCATTCTGTTGTGGATCATTATTGAAATTTAACCTGTCTAAATGGAATAATCGAATTAAGGGCGTATCCAAAATTTCACCATCATCCGTAGGATCGAACGGTGTATTGTTATCAAATAAAGGAAATGTGGTCCCTTCAACTGGTCTGATATAATTTAAAGGAGATGCCTCCGTATAGAAAATATTTAATTTGAAATCTTCCTGACTTAATTGAAATGCGCCCGTGTCATAAATATTTTTCATCATCAAGTCCCAAACTGGCTGATCGACATTTGTGATGGGACTTTTAAGCATTTTTACGATCAGATTCTGACTTAAAACAGTCTGGTTTCCAGTGCCAGCATCTGTATCGACATCAGTGGCCGTGACACCGTCATTCGCAAACTCCCCTACTTGGAATACTTGGCCTCCCAATGTATATTGAAATGCTACAGCGACAATTTCATCATTTTGAAGTCTTTGGTTAAGCGAAATATAACCAAGCTGTGTATTCAAGATAAAATCAGTTCCTTCGTTTAATTTTTTTGCATTTTCAAGCTTTCCGAAATCAAAGCCTTCATTTGCGGTGGGAATGATGCCTTGTTCGACCGTTGAAATGTCCCTTACCAAATCATTCAATTGTGAGTTGGCATCACCTACAATGGTAGGGTCAAATCCGTTATTCCCATTTTTCGGAAGCGCGGTGGCGCCTGCCAAGATAAAATTCGCTGGAGGGTTATTTAAACCTATGATGTCGCGCTCCCCCAAATCCTGAAACGCTACGATGTTACGTATATTTTGAGTTTGGTTCGTTCTGTTGGTAACCCATACTTCCACCCTCGTAATTTGCACATTGGTCTGCAAATATGGATATTGAAGCATCGTCCTATCGTAAGTGTCCCTAAAATATTGGGCCAAAAAGAAATGTCTATTTTCATCGTAGTCACGACCGAAAAATTCAAATTCTTCTAAAGTACCACCACCTTGCGCTGTTACAGAACTCGACTGTGATTTCTGTTCAGAAAAAACAGCTGTCACTCTTGTCTTCCCAAATTGCAACTCGGTCTTAACACCAAATAAACTTTGAGCTCCTGTAATCAGTGAGCTATTCAATGGCATGCTCACATTACCAACTTCGATCTTTCTGACGATATCGTCTTCTGTCGGCGTGTACTCTAATTTTACCAAATTCTGAAAATCGAATGTTGATTCGGTATCATAATTTGCGGTCACTTGCAAGCGGGTTCCCACTTTACCAAGAAGACTCAAACTAATACGCTGATCAAAATCAAATGTGAAATTGCTCTGGTTTCTAGGGGAAAAAGCAGGATTTTCTTGTTTGGTAAATAGGATTCCAAGATCCATTTCCACCGACCCTTGCGGAATCACTTCAATAGTGTCGCCTCCGAAAAGCGTTTCGAAAAAGCTGTTATTCACATAAAATTCTGGCAACAAATTTTTCTGCTGTTCTTCTGAACCTTCTTTTTTACCTTCTGCAGCATCAATTTTCTGTTTATAATAGGAACGCTGTTGCTCCAATAACACCAAACGCTGGTATTCTTTAGGAGTTAGAATAATGGGATAATTGATATTAAAATTCCCTACGGTTTCTGTATAAATATAACGGTCAGATAATGGATCATATCTGTATTTTGAGACAACGCTGTTCGGGTTAGGCATGGCGAGATTACCAAGCGAATAGCCAGTACTTGTAGAATCTTGAGCTGTTGGTTCTTGTGAGAATGCGACACTACTTATGAGCAAAACCCCTAATAGTAGAAAATAAGCAACTGATTTTGAATAAGAATTGATAGTTGTACGCAAGTCGTTATAAGTTTTTTAAAGCTGCTTTTATGATGGTTTCCACATTGGCATCAGGTTGTTGAGCTACTATTTTATCCACAACACGTTCGGCTTGTTTTCTAACAAAGCCAAGAACTTCTAGAGCAGATAACGCTTCATCCTTACTTGTATTGCTTTGAGCGTTTGAAAGTTCATCAATATCATATACTTTTAAAATTTTGTCCTTTAGGTCAAGGATCACACGTGCCGCCGTTTTGGCGCCGATACCCTTAATGGACTGTATGAGTGGAATGTCTCCATGCGCAATACCTTCCTTAACCTGTTGCGGCGTTAATGATGATAACATCGTGCGTGCTGTGCTCGCACCGATGCCACTCACCGATAAAAGCATTTTAAAAATTTCCCGTTCAGACACAGATGAAAACCCATAGAGTGTATGGGAATCCTCTCTAACTATCAAATGTGCATATAATTTTAGATTCTCAAGATCTGGTATTTGAGAATAGGTATGAAGGGAAATATTTAGGAAATATCCGACACCATTGCAATCGATCACCACGTCTGTCGGATTTTTTTCAACAAGCTTCCCTTGAATATGTGTAATCATGTACTGGCTTTCGTTAAAGTCCAAATGTAATAAAATTATTTACATTACAAAGCTGATTACTTTTCTAAAGACGCTTTAAGCTCCTGTTCCTTTTTTTCTTTTTGTTGAGCATCGATGACGGCAATGGCAGTCATGTTTACGATTTCATCAACACTTGCTTCCAATTGCAAAATATGGACAGGTTTACGCATGCCCATCATGATCGGACCAATTGACTCCGCCTTGTTCAATTCCTTCAACAGCTTATACGTGATATTGGCAGATTCAAGATTTGGGAATATCAGGGTATTGACTTTTTTACCTACCAATTTAGAGAAGGGGAATACTTCCCGAAGCATCTCGCCATTTAAGGCGAAATCAGTTTGTAGTTCACCATCTACCAATAGTGTAGGATGGGACTCATGAAGCATCGCAACTGCCTTCCGTACTTTTGCCGAACCAGGACTTGGTGACGATCCAAAATTTGAGTAAGAAATCATGGCAATCACAGGTTCCATACCAAACATTCGCACGGTTCTCGCGGTCATAAGGGCAATTTTTGCCAAATCTTCCGCTGTTGGATCTATGTTAATGGACGTGTCACTTAAAAACAATGGACCACGTTGGGTCATCATCAAATTTGTGGCTGCGGCTCTCGTGGCATTTTGGGCAAGACCGATCAACTCTAGCATTGGTCTAACGACAGATGGATAACTTCTAGAAAATCCAGAAATTAAGGCATCGGCATCGCCTTCATTTACCATCATGGCACCGAAATAATTTCGCTCACGCATGATCCTGTTGGCTGAATAGATTGTGACGCCTTTGCGCTTTCGCTGTGCCCAATAGACTTCGGCATAGCGATTCTTTCGATCTTCTTCTTCATCCGATTTCGGATCGATGATTTCAATATTGGCGTCAAATTCAATTTCTGCCATTAAGTTGAGAATGGTTTGCTTTCGTCCCAATAAAATAGGAATTGCGATGCCTTCATCATAGGCGATTTGTGCTGCTTTCAAAACATCCAAATGATCTGCTTCTGCATACACGACACGCTTCGGATTCATTTTGGCACGGTTGGTCAACAATCTGACCATCTTATTATCAGAGCCTAAACGTTCAAGTAAGCTTTCTCTATACTTTGCCCAATCGGTGATCGGCTCTTTGGCAACACCGCTTGCCATGGCGGCTTTCGCCACAGCTGGTGGCACTTCACCAATTAGCCTAGGGTCAAATGGTTTTGGAATGATATAATCTCTTCCAAACGTGAGTCTAGTTTCGCCATAGGCAATGTTGACTTGCTCCGGAACGGGTTCTTTTGCTAAATTAGCCAAGGCCTCCACCGCTGCCATTTTCATCGCTTCATTAATTTTGGTCGCTCTTACATCCAAAGCGCCTCTAAATATAAATGGAAAGCCCAAGACATTGTTTACTTGATTAGGATGGTCAGAACGGCCTGTAGCCATAATGATATCATCTCGCGTGTCAATTGCTATTTGGTATTCAATTTCCGGATCTGGATTTGCCATTGCAAACACGATCGGATCTTTAGCCATCGCTAATAGCATATCCGGAGTAACAATATTTGCAGTAGATAAGCCGATAAACACATCTGCATCTATCATGGCGTCACCAAGTGTATCTATTTTTCTATGGGTTGCAAACTCCGCTTTTTCTACTGTTAGGTCAGTCCGATCATCCCGGATAACGCCCTTACTATCGGTCATGACAATATT
>JBBSOJ010000035.1:0-18530 GCA_038259855.1 Flavobacteriales bacterium | reverse complement strand
TTGCTTGTCTTCCGTTTCTGAAAATTCATTGTAAGTATTTGTTACCAAACATCCTTTCTGATTTCCATTGACTTTGCAAATGCTGACTGAATTATAGAAAAAGTCTTTGATATCCTCAATTCCTTTATTTGAATTTTTGAATTCTTCGAAAATCGACTTTATTTTTACGTTGTAACTCTTCAGGCTCTCAAGGAATAGACCGTGCTTATTTCCAAAACTCGAATAGATAGAAAATTTATTAATTCCCATTTCTTTTTCAAGCATGTGCATGGAGGTAGCCTCGTAACCATGTTGCCAAAAAAGATGCATCGCTTTTTCAACTACTACTTCCTCGTTATATGCTTTTTGTCGTGCCATTGATTATTTCTATAGGACAAAACTAAACTATCGTTTAGAAATAAATTAGTGTTTTAACTTTTATTTCTGAATTGGAATGGTGTTCATTGAGAGAGATAGTTTAAAGTTAACGATTAGCACTGATCTATATCAAAAAGAATTATTAGGGAATTGATGATTGTTAGTTTCTCTAATAGACAGTTAATTATATTAAAATTACAAATTGAATTCAAAACTCAAGCTTCAACTGTACACTGACTGGTTTTTCCTTTTCTTCAGAAACATTCTTTTTTGAAGTTTCCGTATTCAAATTCGACATAGAAATTCCTAGCAAGCGCACCGAATTGTTCATTTTTTCTTGGAACAATAAGTCTTTGGCGGTTTCTAAAATTACATCCTTATCACTAATGAAATAAGGGAGTGTTTTACTTCGTGTTTGCAATGTAAAATCACTGTACTTGATTTTTAAAGTCACCGTTTTGCCTGCTACTTTGCTTTTTTCAAGACGTTTCGAAACTTCCTTTGCGATTTTGTCCAGTTTTTCCATCATAAAGATTTCGCTGGACAGATTTTCATTGAAAGTACGTTCTGCTGCCAATGATTTCCGAATACGATTTGGTTTTACTTCACTGTTGTGAATGCCTCTCACGATATAATAATAGTAGCGACCAGATTTGCCAAAGTGCTCATCTAAATAGTCTATCGTTTTGGATTTCAAATCTGTGCCAGTAAAGATGCCCAATTGGTACATTTTTTCCGCAGTCACTTTTCCGACACCATGGAATTTCCGAATGTCCAAGACTTCCAAAAAGCTCAAAACATCTTCTGGATTGACTGTTTTTTGTCCGTTGGGTTTGTTAAAGTCACTGGCAATTTTTGCAACGAACTTATTGATGGAAATTCCTGCGGAAGCGGTCAGTCCGACTTCATCAAAAATACGTTGACGAATTTCTTTGGCAATCAACGAAGCACTTGGATTTCCTTTTTTGTTTTCCGTCACATCAAGATAGGCTTCATCCAAGGACAGTGGCTCTACCAAATCGGTATAATCAAAAAATATCTTTCTGATTTTTTTTGAAATTTCCTGGTAACGTTCAAACCTTGGTTTTACAAAAATGAGTTCTGGACAATTCCGTTTTGCTTGAATACCGCTCATGGCACTCCGTACGCCAAACTTTCGAGCTTCATAACTTGCAGCACTTACTACGCCCCGCTTTTCGCTTCCGCCGACGGCCAACGGTTTTCCCTTCAAATCAGGATTGTCCAACTGTTCTACGGATGCATAAAACGCATCCATATCAACGTGAATAATCTTTCTTATTGGTAATTCGCTGGGCATAGTGTAAATTTATAACATCTAATCTAAAAGGAAATCACAACTATGACTAAAACTGCTATCATATTAGGGGCGACTGGCCTTACTGGAGGTTTACTTCTGGAGAAGCTTTTGAAAGACGTTCGATATCAACATATTATTCTATTCGGAAGACATAGTTGTGGAAAAGAGCATCCAAAACTCACAGAACACATTATTGATATGTTTGAGATTAAAGAGCACGCGGATCTTTTTAAAGCAGATGAGGTGTTTTGTTGTATCGGAACCACAAAGGCAAAAACCTCTGATAAAACACGTTATAGAAAGATTGATTTTGGTATTCCTGTGGATGCGGCGTCACTTTGCAAAGAAAATACCATACCATCATACACTGTGATCTCTGCGTTGGGAGCGGATAAGAATAGTTCGGTATTTTACAATAAGGTAAAAGGCGAGATGGAAGCAGCGGTTTTGGATTTCAATCTCCCTCAAACATATCTTTTGCAACCATCATTGATCGCTGGTGATAGGGAAGAAAGTCGTCTTGGCGAATCTGTCATGAATGCCGTACTGACCGTCACTAAACCATTATTGTCGCTATTTGGATTAAAAAAATATCAACCAATTGATCCAGCTATCATTGCAGAGTGTATGATAAGGATCAACAATTCTACCTATCCATCAGGGCGAATTGAATCTGATACCATTCAGCAATTAGGATCAAATGACTCTTAAAGTTATATAATACGATGCTAGTACCATGATAGAGATTGAGCGTAAATTTTTAGTAAGGTCAGATGATTTTAAAACGGAAGCTTTTAAAAAAACGACCATAATTCAAGGCTTTTTAAATACTGATAAACAGCGGACTGTCAGAGTGAGATTATATGGTGACAGGGGCTTTATTACGGTAAAAGGCATATCTTCTGATAATGGCGTGTCTCGATTTGAATGGGAAAAAGAAATAGAGGCAACAGATGCGAAAGCTCTTTTACAACTTTGCGAAGATGGAGTGATTAAAAAGGAACGCTACGAAGTGGCTATTGGAAATCATATTTTTGAAGTTGATGAATTCTTCAGAGACAATCAAGGCCTGTTAATAGCGGAAGTCGAGCTCACTGATGAAGAAGAAAATTTTAAAAAGCCAACTTGGCTGGGAGATGAAGTAACCGGAGATAAACGCTATTATAATTCACAATTGAGCAAACACCCTTATAAGACATGGAATTTATAAAAAAATTTATTTTTACTACTATTTGCTGCTATGTTGTTATGGGTTGTAATGTCCGTCAAACCCATTCACAGCCTCCTAAAGTATCGCTAGAAATGCCAACCAAATCAATGGCAGAACTAAAGAATGAATTAACATCGAAAGGGTTTCAGATTTTTGATTATGTCGATGAAGAAACAAAGGATACCATTTTAATGCAACAATATTTTATGGCGTTTTTAAAAAAAGGTCCAAATCGTTCGTCGACCAAGAACGAAGCGGATAGTCTCCAGAAACTTCATTTAGCACACCTATCTAAAATGTATGCCTTGGGGTATGCCGATATTTCTGGCCCTTTTGGAGACGATGGTGATATTAGAGGAATCACCATTTATAACGTTCCAAACATGGAGATTGCGGATAGTCTTGCCAATGCAGATCCTATGGTGAAGGCAGGGCGCTTAAAAATAGAAATCCATCCTTGGTGGGCCGCAAAAGGATTTCCGTTGAGGTAGGGCCATAAAAAAGCCACTCATATAAAGTGGCTTGTGATCGTAATTATTTACGTAATTACGCTTTCTTCTTATCGGCACAACATGCCATTTTGCAATCTTCTTTGCATTCTGTCTTTTCTGTGACCGATTGATCTTTAGTGTTGTCAGCACAACATGCCATTTTGCAGTCGGCTTTACAAGCCATTTTTTCACCAGAAAACGATTCAACAGTTTTCATATCCTTCACAGAATACATGTCACCTGTTTTTTTAACAGCCTCTTCAAGCGATGCCGGCGTCACTTTAGCATCGTCATACTCTACCATGGCCATTTCTTTGGTAAAATCAACCTTTGCTGATTTTACACCGTCCATGTTTGCAATTTTCTTTTCAATTGTCTTGGCGCAACCCATAGCACAGGTCATACCTTCAATCGCAAATTCTGCCTTAGCGTAATTGGCGTTCGGATCTAATGTATTTGCTTGAGCAGTGACATCCAAATCAACAGTTTTTACTTCAGGCTGTGTTTCATTTTTACAAGCTACGACAGCTAAAAAAGTGAGGGCAGCAAACGATAGTGTCTTAATTGTTTTCATGAATTTTATATAATTGTTTGAGGAACAAAACTAATAAATAATGATATTTGACGTATACTATTTAACGATTTTTATGATATGCTAAACGGCAACGAATGAAAGGTATACATGCGAAATGGATATATCTCTTTACGCTCTCATTAATTTGGGGAAGTTCGTTTATACTTATCAAAAAGTCGTTGTTAGGACTTTCGCCTTATCATTTAGGCGCCCTGCGCACTATTATTACTGGGTTATTTTTATTTGCTGCAGGATTTAAGACTATCCGAACCATTGAAAAAAAGCATTGGAAATGGTTGGCTCTCTCTGGTTGTTTAGGCTCATTTTTCCCTGGATTTCTTTTCGCCATCGCCGAAACCGAAATTGACAGTTCAGTAGTCTCCATACTCAATTCGTTGACCCCATTGAATACCATGCTTATGGGTTTCGCGATTTTTAAAGTGGCAACCACGAAGCGTCAACTCATTGGAGTCATTATTGGATTTATCGGAACATCCATGTTGATTTTACAGGGTGCTGAACTTAATCCAAATCAGAATTATATGTTTGCGGGATTTGTAATACTATCTACATTTATGTATGCATTGAATGTAAACATTATAAAAAGCAAATTACAGTCGGTAAAACCCTTGGCCATTGCTGTGGGTAATTACATACCCATCTTTATACCTGCGTTATTAGTGCTTCTTTTCTCTGGATTTTTTGAGAAGTCTACCGTTGAAAACCCGAATTTTAAAATGTCACTAATCTATATAACGACCCTCTCGTTTTTCGGTACAGCGATGGCCAAAGTGTTGTTTAATAAATTGATTCAGATGTCTACGCCTGTCTTTGCGTCATCCGTTACGTATATAATGCCCATTGTGGCATTGTCGTGGGGAGTTTTGGATGGTGAGGGTTTTAATTGGTTGCAGGGCTTGGCTTCCATTGTTATTTTAGTGGGTGTTTACCTATCGCACCGTCCTAAAAAACACAAAAAATCCGAAGCAGATTAAACTTCGGATTTCTCTATTTGATTTGTTTATAAATATGTTCAGCTTAGTTTTAAGACAAGGCTGAATGGTTTATCAAAAACACTATAGGAGTATGATCTTATTTAAAGTCAGCTTCCGTTACACCATCATTGATTTTTATATTGGTAATGTTAAGGTTAATAACCTGCGGACCTGCCACAATGGATTGACTGTAAGGAAATTGAAGCCCATTAACATCGGAATAGTTCCCATAAGTTACAACTGTCATAACAGACTGCCCTTCAGCTTCTTCAGTCGCTTCAACGCGTTTTAACAATCCACTTTCGGCATCATAGTATCTATAAGAATCTTTCCCATTTTCTGATACCTTGAGTTTATAGGTTTCACTACCTTCAATATCCACCATGCTTTCTAAACTAATATTGGCGGCATCGTAATGTAATTCAGGGAAAATTGATCTTTTTAATTTGCTTTCAGCGACTTCTTCAGCAGTCAGATCTTTACGTTGTCCTTGTTGTTCTGCATATCCTGCAGTACCATCAAACTTTTGTTTCATCAAAACGCCCATGCCTTCAGCGGACATTTCCATGGATTCCATATTTGGGGACATCGTTTTTATGTCTGCTTTTAAGGGGATCGGAACACCTTCGATGGTGACGTTGGCGCTAGTGTGAACGCTTTTAACTGTTTCTGCTTTTTCTTTTCCACCTATGGCTGCCATATAATCACCAATGACTTTTTGGGCCGTCAACCCTTCCGGAAGAGGTTTAGAAAATACTGGTTTATCAACTTTATTTGCGTATTTGTCAAAGTAAAGAATAGGAATTCCTGTTTTTTCAAGATTTTCAACGACTTCACTACCTTTACCAACCACAACAATTCTGGAATTTTCGGTTTTGAAATATGCATTTGCTACACGTTGCACATCTTCGGCTGTAACAGCATTTATTTTTTGTAAATACGTGGAATAAAAATCTTTTGGTAAATCATTTAATTTGATATTCAACGCATAGCGAGCGATCGTTTGAGGGCTTTCCAACGCCAATACAAAGTCTCCAACATATTTAGCTTTTGCATTTCTGAGATCTTCAGCAGAAACAGGCTCTGTTTTGATGCGGTTAATCTCCATCATGATATTTACTACGGAACTGTCAGTCACCATATTTCTCACAGCAGTACTAGCGGAAAATTGACCAACATATTTGTCAGAATCAATCCCTGATCGAGCCCCGTAGGTATAACCATGCTTTTCTCGAAGATTCATGTTCAAATAACTACTGAATCCTCCACCCAAAATTTTGTTCGCTATCAACACTGCATGGTAATCTGGATTGCTCATTTTTAAATCAACGTTATGTCTCAAACTAATGTTTGATTGCACGGCATTAGGCATATCCACAAAATTGATTTGTGCGTATTGCGCATTGGGTTGAGATGCTGGGACCGTTACGTCGACTACAACGGATTTTTTCCATTTGCCAAATTGTTTTTCAATTTGCGCTTTTACTTCTTTATAATTGACATCTCCAACAACTACTAAATAGGCGTTATTAGGATTAAATTGTTTTTGATAAAAAGCATAAACATCACCGTAGGTAATATTGTTCACTGTTTCTTCAGTCGTGAACTCGCCGTAAGGATGCTGTGTTCCGTAAGACAGTGCATCTCCAACACGCGCAGCGGCAGCGTCAACACTCTTTTCTTCAGACTTTAAATTATCAAGAAGTTTGTCCTTTTCTTTTTGGAATTCCTCTTCTACCAATAAAGGATTCATGGCGGCATCAGCCATTAGTTCTAAAATTCTATTTGAATATTTGGTCAATGAGCTAGCGTAACCACCTGAAGCGCCAAAATTAATTGTGGCACCTAAAAAGTCAACCTCTTCGTTAAAGTCGTCTTTTGAAATGGTTTTAGTACCATTTCCAAGCATCGCTGCAAGTAGGCTTGATACACCATGCTTGTTACCATCTAAAGTAGGTTTGTTATCAATGGTAAGATTGAAAGACACACGGGGTAGTTTGTGATTTTCAACGACCATGATTTTCATGCCATTGGAGAGTGTAAATTCCTGTGGCGATTTTAGATCAATTTTTGGAGCAGGTCCTGGTTTTGGTGGTTGAGAACGGTCAATTTGTGCTTGAGCACCAAAAGCCATAAAACAAACCATTAAGAACACTGATATATAAGTTTTCATAATTTTCATAGTTTTTTATTATTTGTCATCCTTTTTTGGTAGATATTCTAACTCCAATCGTTGATTTGGGTTTAGATACTTTTTGGCAGTCGCCATGATGTCTTCTCTTGTTATGGAACGGTAAATATCAATTTCATTATTGATAAGATTTACATCATCATACAACATATAATAGGTCGCCAAAGATCCTGCAATGCCTTCAATACTTGAGTTGGAATTCACGAACTGATTCTCAAATTGGTTTTGAAGTTTTTGATAATCTCTCTCGGATATTAATTCAGTTTGTATTTTAGCAACTTCTTCATCCATCTCCGATAATAACGTTTCTAGTTTAACCTCGCCCAATGGCAACGCAAACAATGCATAGGTTCCGTAATCTTCCTGGCTGATATTAACAGCCTGTACCGCGAGAGCCATTTTTTTCTCATCAACTAATTTCTTGTACAATACAGAACTCTTTCCACCGCTTAAATAGCTCGAGATCATATTCAAGATATAAGAGTCCTTGCTTTTTTGAGGAGGTGTTCTGTAAGCACCGATGATTGCAGGAATCTGAATGTTAGGATCGTAAGCCGTCGCTTTTAGTGTGGATGTAATGGGCTCGTCTTTCTCAAGGTTTCGAGTGACTTCTGGTCCTTTAGGAATTGGTCCGAAATAATCTTTGATCATTTTCTTCACCTTTCCTTTGTCGATATCACCCGCTACAACTAATACGGCATTGTTAGGTACATAGAATTTCTTGTTGAAGGCCTGAAACTCATCAAGAGTTGCAGCATCTAAATGATCCATAGAACCAATGGTTGCCCAACGGTATGGATGTTTGAAGAATATATTTTTTTTGATTTCAGCAAGGAGATTCCCATAAGGTTGATTATCAACTCTCAATCGTTTTTCTTCTTTTACGACTTCGTTTTGAGTATCGACACCTATTTGGTTAATGATGGGATGCATCAAGCGTTCAGATTCCATCCACAACCCGAGTTCAACCGCATTTGAAGGGAATACCTCGTAATAATACGTTCTATCATCTGTTGTGTTAGCGTTGTTGCTTCCACCATTTGATGATACGATATTGAACCATTCACCGCGGTCGATGTTTTTGGTTCCTTCGAATAGCAAATGTTCAAAAAAGTGCGCAAAACCTGTACGCTCTGGATTCTCATCTTTTGCACCTACATGGTACATTACCGAGGTAATCACTACGGGGGCCGTATTGTCTTGATGTAGGATGACATGCATGCCATTATCAAGGTCATACTCTTCAAATTCAACTTCCTGGGCATTGGCTGAATAGCCAATTAGCACCAAAGTAGCCAAAGTAAATAAACAATTTTTCATTGTGAGTTTTTTTAAAATTAGTTTGTGTCTTACGGAATTGTTCGAATGTCAAAAAATTACCTAATTTAACAAAAATAGCAAAACATGTGACGTTTTCAGGTAATTGATTGTGAAAAGAGCTTTAAAATTATTGAAATACTGAAATTTTCACGAACTTTATCAAAAACTAGAAAACCAGTCATTACTATGAAAAAAGTTATTCTTCCTTTAAGATTTGCCATTGCGATAAGCGGTTGTTTAATTGCTTATTTTCTTTTGCTCGCCCTTATGGGGCTTCACACCAAACCAATATTTAGTTTTTTCAATGCCGGCATTACCGCTTTTGGAATCTTTGAAGCTATCAGATTCTATAAATTAGAACAAGGTGAAAATTTTGATTATTCAAAAGGATTTACGGTTGGAGTTCTTACCGGATTTATTTCAACCTTGATTTTCACTGTCTTTTTTGCCATATATGCCTCCGAATTAGATGATGAATTTTTGCCTGCATTGTTGAAAATTATAGATCGAAAGTACGATGATAGCATCGGTATTATCTCGTTTGTAGTGGCCATCATGGGTTTTGCCACAAGTGTTGTTATTACGCTTACTGCGATGCAATACTTCAAAAAAAGCTGGAATATTCCCGAAAAAAAGCCTTAAGATTTTGATCTGATGCTTGCTTTCTTTAGGCAACGTATCAATATATCTACTGTCAAAGTTGAGATCATATAATAAATAAGTATTTCTCAAACAAAAACGTTTGTGGATTAATTATTTAGATGTATATTTGCACCCATTTTATAATAAAATTTAACTAATTTAAACGTTACGCTATGTACGCAATTGTAGAGATAGCAGGGCAACAATTCAAAGTTGTAAAAGATCAAAAGGTGTATGTTCATCGTTTGTCTACCGAAGAAGGGAACAAAGTCGCTTTTGACAATGTTCTTATGATCGGAGATGGAGATAACATTACTTTAGGCGCCCCAGCTATAGACGGAGCTCAAGTAGGAGCAAAAGTCTTAAGTCACCTTAAAGGTGATAAAGTGATCGTTTTCAAAAAGAAAAGACGTAAAGGTTACCGTGTGAAAAACGGACACCGTCAGGCTCTTACTGAAATCGTAATCGAGAGTATTGTAGCTTCTGGAGCTGCAAAAACTCAAAAAACTGAAAAAGCTAAACCGGCTAAGGCTGACCAAGCTGCTCCAGTAAAAGAAGCAAAGAAGGACAGCAAAAAAGAATCTCCAAAAGCAGATTCAAAAAAAGCGGCTCCTAAAAAATCAGCCGCGAAAGCAGATGATTTGAAAAAAATTGAAGGCGCTGGTCCCAAAGCTGCTGAAGCATTAGTTTCTGCAGGCGTTGATACTTTTTCTAAAGTTGCGAAAATGACACCAGAGGCGATTAGCACGATCTTATCGGAAGCTAGTTCAAACTTGGCTCATATTGTAACTGAAACTTGGCCAAAACAAGCGAAATTAGCTGCTGATGGTAAGTGGGATGAATTAAAAGAATTACAAGACAAATTAGATGGTGGAATTGAAAAGTAATTTTCAATCCATTAATTATAAACATATAAAACCTTAAGACAATGGCTCACAAAAAAGGAGTAGGTAGTTCTAAAAATGGTAGAGAATCAGAATCGAAGCGTCTAGGCGTTAAGATCTTTGGTGGACAAGCTGCCATTGCCGGAAATATCATCGTAAGACAAAGAGGCTATACACATCACCCAGGTGAAAATGTGTATGGTGGAAAAGACCACACGTTGCACGCGCAAGTTGACGGTCTTGTGAAGTTCACAAAGAAAAGAGACAACAAGTCTTATGTATCGATCGAACCTTTTGAGGTTTAAGCTTACATAACAGTCTACATTACTAAAAAACCCTTTCTGGAAACAGAGAGGGTTTTTCGATTGTATTAATTAATCGAATGTTGCTGTTTTAATTTTGCTATAAGTATTCAGGTCGATTTTAGACTATTTCCATTTTCTTCAATAAGAAACTGGCATTCATATTCTTACAGATACCAGTCTTAAAAGTGTAGTCAAAATAAAGTTCATCATTTATGATTTCGGCATCAAAATAATGGTTTTTAACGTCATCAAGTTCTTTTGATATCTCGCATAAACTTAAGTCGTGGGTTGCAATAATGCCGGTAGCGTTTGATGCGACCAATTTTTCAACAAACTTACGTGATCCAATGGCCTTATCGGTACTGTTGGTGCCTTTCAGTATTTCATCTAAAATAATGAAATACGATTCCTTTTGAATAGCATCTACAATAAACTTTAAGCGCGTTAATTCTGAAAAGAAATAAGAACTGTCATCAGTGAGAGAATCGCTCGTTCGCATGCTTGTTATCAACTTTACAGGATTGTAATCACTAGACGTGGCGCAGACAGGTAAACCTGTATTTGCCATGACTATATGAAGTGAAACAGTTCTCAAAAAGGTACTTTTCCCCGCCATATTGGCGCCAGTGATGATAAAAAATTGCTCATTGTCAATCAGTAGGTCGTTATCGATACGTTTTTCAACTTTTAATAGAGGATGGCCTAAATCTTTCGCATCTATTGTAATGCCATTGCTTGTGATGTTTGGATAGACATAGTTGGGATGATTGAATGAATAATTCCCCAAACTATTGTAGGCGTCAAAAAAAGAAACGACTTCAAACCAATCTTCGACTTTATCCTTATATGATGCTAGCCATTGCTCTACGTTATAGGCATTCTTTAAATCGGTCAAGAAATAGCCATTGCCAAAAATAGCTGAAATCAAATTATTCCTATTATCTAACGCATCCAAGGATTTAGATAATTTATTGAATATATCGGACGCTTTTTCCGATTCGGATTGAATGTATCTTTGCTTTTCCAATAACAATTCGCAATCAAATACCTCATTTTCAATTTGCTTTAAGAGAAGTGCATATTGTCTAAACGTATCCTTTATTTGTCCTGTATGTGCAGATAAATTGTTTATGTTTTTAAGGTATCGTCCTGTGACCAGCAAACCAACTAACAGCCAATATCCTAAAAACCCAATGCTGATGAAATCCATTATGAATAATGTAAAAACACCAAACGTACCGGCTAGAAATGCATAAGGGATCCAACGAGTTGCTTTGGGCAAAAATGATTTATGTTGTTTTAACCATGCTATAATCGATTTAGCAGAAGTCTCAACAGTGATCAAACTGGCTGTGGCAGAATACAGTTGCCGCCATTCCGGTTTTGATGAAAGTTCTTTTATGGCCAATTGTCGTTGCTCTATGCCATCAATATTGTTTGCTTTTAATGCATCAGCCAATCGTTGCGATCCTTCTTTTATAACAGTTCTGTTAAGGAATTGAAAGAAAGAACCTCTCCCGAACAGATCGATATCCAATGCATAATAATGTGTGGGATCTTGATAGTGTAGACCTTGTTCCCGATCATGAAACTGACCGTTTGCGATGTTGAGTTCCGTCTCATTGATCGTAACCAATGCTTTTTTAAGGGAATGCTCGGCTTTTGAATCGGTGTGCTTTGAAAGCAGATAAATGAATAGTATCAACCCTAAAACACTCGAAATCGAAGTTACGTACCAATTTCCAAACGTCAAATAAATAGCAACGGCAGTGATTATAAATACGAGTATGCGCAACGTGCTGAATAAAGTCATTTTTTTATAAAGTCGGTCAGCTTCCGATTGATGGATTGCTTTTTGTTCTTTATAAAAATTTAAAATCGTTTCCATATTTCAGGATTATGGCTGAAATGTTAAAGTATCTAACTGATTAAAAATAGCTATAATTGAAGTTACGGCTCGCGAATAGAATTTGGGTTGAATTTTCTCGAAATCGTCAGTTGGTTGGTGATAGTCTTCATGGTCTTCAACACCAAAGTATAAAAAGGGGATGTTCTTTTTATAAAATGGTCCATGATCTGAAGAATAGGTCCAATCCTGAAGGCTGTCGTTACTATCATGCCCCATGAGTAGTGTAATGCCTTCGTTTGATTCATAGCCCGAGATCACTTTTTTCAACGACTCATTATATCCAGCACCAGTAACATATAGCTCATTAGCGTCATTTCTACCAATCATATCCATATTGATGTTCAATTTAATGGATTCTATGGGAACGATGGAATTGTCTACAAAATGGTAAGAGCCTTTCAGTCCTAACTCTTCAGCATCAAAAGCTGCCAATATAATCGAATAGCGTGGTGGATTCTTTTGGAAATATTCCGCAAATGCCATTAATGCGCTAACTCCAGACGCATCATCGTCAGCGCCATTGTAAATCTTGCCGTTTTTAATACCTTCATGATCATAATGTGCGCTAATAACAATGTAATCTTTTGGGTTTTCGGTACCTTCAATGAAGCCTAAAACATTCGTGCCGTCGTAAGACTTACCTCTTCCTTCAAAAGAGAATGACTGTTCGAAGTTTGTCGACAAGGGTTTTACATTATACGATGTATACTGCTGAATGATATAATCTTTGGCTTTTTTTGCGCCTTCGGTACCAGTTCGTCGCCCTTCAAACGCATCCGAAGACAGAACTTTTACACGATGCAATAAACTATCAGCATTGAATGTAGCTTGCACATTATCGTTTGCAGTAGAGAGGTTCTTTTTTTGAGCACAGGCCGTCACGGTCATTAGCAAGCAAACAATTCCAAAAAATTGAAGTATTTTAGTCATAGTAAAAAATTAGCATAATTATAATCAAAAAATCCCAAGGTTACTTGGGATTATATTTCAATCTTTTGGTTCTAATGACAGTTTTACCTGAAATCTATTAGCCTTTAAATGAGGCTGAAAGATATTCACGATTCATTCTAGCAATATTTTCCAAAGAAATTCCTTTTGGGCATTCCACTTCGCATGCTCCGGTATTGGTGCAATTGCCAAAACCTTCTTCATCCATCTGTTTCACCATATTTAAAACACGGTCTGTAGCTTCCACTTTCCCTTGAGGTAAAAGCGCGAATTGTGACACTTTGGCTCCTACAAATAACATTGCAGATGAATTTTTACAACTTGCTACACAAGCACCACAACCAATACAGGTTGCTGCCATGAATGAATTATCAGCATCATGCTTTTCAACGGGGATGGCATTGGCATCAATAGTGTTACCGGATGTGTTTACCGAAATAAATCCTCCAGCATGTTGAACACGATCAAAGGCGCTTCTGTCAACTATCAAATCTTTAATAACCGGAAATGCTTTAGCTCTAAATGGTTCAATATATATCGTGTCTCCGTCTTTAAACATTCTCATGTGTAGCTGACAGGTGGTCACCAATCTATCTGGACCATGAGCTTCACCATTTATATATAGTGAGCAAGATCCACAGATACCTTCGCGACAATCATGGTCAAAAGACACAGGATCTTCTCCTTTTTCAATTAATTCATTATTTAGAACGTCTAGCATTTCAAGGAATGACATATCACCGGATATGTCGGAGATCTTGTAATCTACCATGCTTCCTTTGGCCTTATTGTTTTTTTGACGCCATATTTTTAACGTTAAGTTCATAGCTTTCCTTTATTTATAACTTCTTTCTTTAACTTCAATGTTTTCGTACTCTAACTCTTCTTTATGGAGAACAGCATCCTTTGGTTCGCCTTTATATTCCCAGGCAGAGACATACTGGAATTCTTTTATACGAGTTGCTTCACCTTCTGGAGTTTGGTATTCTTCTCTAAAATGGCCACCTGCTGATTCTTCCCTTGCTAATGCATCTTTGGCAAATAATTCGCCTAACTCTAAAAAGTCAGCAACTCTTCCTGCTTTTGCCAATTCTTCATTGAATTCTTCATTGGTACCAGGTACTCGTACGTCTTTCCAAAATTCAGCACGTAAATCGGATATTTCCTGAATTGCCGATTTTAAATCTTCAGCATTACGAGACATACCGCATTTATTCCACATGATTTTTCCTAATCGTTTATGAAAATAATCTACAGAATGCCCCCCTTTATTGTTGATCAAATGATTGATGCGATCTCTAACGCTTTTCTCTGCTTCTTCAAATTCTGGAGAATCTGTAGAAATCTTACCGGTACGAATATCGTGAGCCAAGTAGTTACCGATGGTATAAGGCAAGACAAAATAGCCATCTGCCAATCCTTGCATCAGTGCAGATGCACCAAGACGATTAGCGCCATGGTCGGAAAAATTAGCTTCTCCAATAGCATACAACCCTTGTACATTTGTCATTAAATTATAATCTACCCAAAGACCGCCCATCGTGTAATGAACCGCAGGATAAATCATCATCGGTGTTTCATAAGGGTTCTCGTCGACGATTTTCTCATACATCTGGAAAAGGTTGCCATATTTATTCTTAACGGCTTCCTGTCCTAATCTTACAACTAACGCTTCATCACTTTCATCGAGTCCTTTCACATGCGCGGCTTCTTTGCCATAGCGTACAAATGCCGCAGCAAAATCCAAATACACAGCTTCACCCGTTGCATTGACACCATAACCGGCATCACAACGTTCTTTTGCTGCACGAGATGCGACATCACGAGGAACCAGATTACCAAACGCTGGATAGCGACGTTCCAAATAATAATCTCTCTTATCTTGGGAAAGCTCTGTTGGTTTTAATTTGCCTTCTCGGATGGCTTTGGCATCCTCTAATTCTTTAGGAACCCATATACGTCCATCATTACGAAGTGATTCTGACATCAGGGTTAATTTTGATTGATGATCTCCAGAAACAGGAATACAGGTTGGATGAATTTGTGTATAACAAGGATTTGCGAAGAAAGCGCCGCGTTTGTGGGCTTTCCAAGCAGCTGTGACATTACTTCCCATGGCATTCGTTGAAAGGAAAAACACATTTCCGTACCCTCCTGAACCTAAAACTACTGCATGCGCAGAATGACGCTCAATCTCACCAGTGATCAAATTACGAGTGATTATTCCTCTCGCTTTGCCATCAACGACAACAACGTCCAGCATTTCGTGGCGGTTGTACATCTTAATTTTTCCACGACCAATTTGACGATTCATAGACGAATAAGCACCCAGCAATAGTTGCTGACCTGTTTGTCCTGCGGCGTAAAATGTACGGGACACGAGCACCCCTCCAAAAGAACGGTTGTCTAGATAGCCACCATATTCACGTGCAAAAGGAACCCCTTGTGCAACACATTGATCAATAATATTTGATGATACTTCAGCAAGTCGGTAGACATTTGCCTCACGAGATCGGTAATCACCACCTTTTACAGTATCATAAAACAGACGATATACAGAATCCCCATCACCTTGATAGTTTTTTGCGGCATTGATACCACCTTGTGCAGCGATGGAGTGTGCACGTCGTGGTGAATCTTGAAAACAAAATGCTTTTACATTATATCCTAATTCTGCCAAGGTTGCTGCGGCGGAACCACCAGCAAGGCCAGTACCCACAACAATAACATCAATATTACGCTTGTTGGCAGGGTTAACAAGTTCTATCGAATTTTTATAATTGACCCATTTGTCTGCAAGTGGACCTTTTGGTATTTTAGCATCTAAAGCCATATTATTAGTTTTTAGTGAGTAAAGAAGTGGAATAACGCGATAAAAACAAATCCGGCAGGAATGATAACGGCGTACGCGATACCAAAGTTCTTTAATCCTTTGGTGTATTTATTATTTGCGCCGATTGATTGGAAGGATGAATTAAAACCGTGTAATAGGTGTAAAGACAGAAACACAAATGCTACACAGTAGATAATGACACGCCATAAATCGACAAATTTGTGCTGCAGTTCCTCAAAGTAACGATAGTCACCGTTTGGAAGCAACCCAGTCATATCACCCTCAATATATTTTACATTTAATTCTGGAAGCCAAAAATCATAGAAGTGTAAGCCCATGAATAACAAAATTGCTGCACCACTATAAATCATGTTTCTGCTCATCCAAGTGGAATTGGCAGCGCCATTATTTTTAACATAAGAAATCTTACGTGCATTGTGATTCTTGATTTCCAATACAAATCCCATCACAAAATGAAAAACAACCCCAAATATCAATATGGGTTGAAAAACAAATTGTACCACCCAAAATGTTCCCATAAAGTGGGAGGCACTATTAAAGGCTTCTGGGCTAAATACCGACAGAATGTTAATTGAAAAATGTTGTAAAAGAAAAATCATTAAAAATAGCGCTGAAAGTGCCATTGCGAACTTTCTTCCTATTGACGAATTTAAAATTCCGCTCATTATTTTGAAGTTTGTTTATATGTTGCAAAGATAGGGCTCAAACGTTTGAATGCCAAAAAATAGAATGCTTAATAGCTATTTGGAATCATTATAATTTATTTGATTTCCAATTTTGTCTTCTCCGATCCGATTTGTAAAACGTAGTTTCCTTTTGGAAGGTAATATTTGCCGTTTTCAGCATTTTTGATATCTAACTTTGAATCTTCTTTTATCTTCGTTTTTATTGCAGATTCAGGAATCGTTAAATCATATGTTACAGTATTAAATCCTTTATCGGTCTCAACTGACATTGCTTTTAATTCTACATTCTTTTCAGACACTATTTTTAAGGTCTGTTTGCCCGAAGTGTTGACGTAAAAAGAGATGTCGATTGAAGGTTCAAAAGTATCGGACCAAGTTCCAAAAGAACTTCCCCAACGTGATGAATGACGCATACTTTCAATTTCAAAAAGCGTTACGGCATTCGCCATTGTTTGGTCGGTCATTGACTGTAAATTCTTGATGTTTGTTTTGTAAATACTTCTTCCGTGGGTTCCCAATAACAGATCATTGGCTTCAGGCTGAATGACGATATCGTGGACAGCTACATTCGGTAGACCTTTGCTAAACGCTTCCCAGGTTGCGCCCCTATTGAACGATACATAGGCCCCATTATCAGTGCCTACATATAAAATCTGACCATTTTTAGGATCTTCTTTGATCACATTTACAGGAGAGGCTGGGATGTTGGAGCTGATATTCTTCCATGAGTTGCCGTAGTCATCGCTCATGTAGAGGTACACCGAAAAATCATCCCATCGATAGCCATTAAGCGCCACATACACACGTTCTTTTTTGTGAGTAGACGCAGAAATTCGACTCACCCATTGATTTTGTGGTAGTGTGGCGGAAATAAGGTTCCAACTACCGCCAGCATCTTTTGATACATGAATCAATCCGTCATCACTTCCGCAATAAATCAAACCAAATTGAAACGATGATTCGCTGATGGCAGACAGCGTTCCGTAAGCTACATTTCCTGGCTTGCCGCCCTTGGTCAAATCGTCACTGACGGCGGTCCAATCCGTTCCCTGATTCATCGAACGCATGAGCTTGTTACCTCCCAAATACAGAATATCTTGATTATGGGTGGATAATAAAATAGGTGTTTGCCAATTAAAACGATACGGGCTTTCGCCTAATTCATGTTTTGGTTGTATATAGGTTTGCTCATCATTCTTTCTATCGATTCTGAAATAATTCCCAAATTGAAACCCTGTGTATACGATATCAGTATTTCGATTGTCAATCTGTATTTGCATCCCATCGCCACCCATAATGGTTTCCCAAGGATATTGGCCGCTGGCTTGCCATCGGGTATTTTCCTTGGCATTATGTGGGCCAACCCAAACACCATTATCCTGAAGCCCCCCATACACATTATAGGGTGATTCATTATCCACATTGATGGCATAAAACTGACCAACCGATGGTGAATTATTTTTTATCCAATTAGCGCCATCATCATACGTAATGTTAACCCCACCATCATTTCCATTAACAAGATGATTCGGGTTGTTGGGATTGATCCACAGCGCGTGATGATCACTGTGCACGTTTTCAGCGGAGATGGAGGTGAAGGTTTTCCCACCATCTTTAGATTTTAAAATGGGAACGCCATATACATAAATATGATCCACGTTATTTGGCGCTACGTATACATGACCAAAATAATAACCGTAGCTATAATATAAATCATCTAAATAGCCTTCATGTGTTTTATTCCATGTCTGCCCGCCATCGGTACTTATAAAAACTTCGGCTCCAATAACAGGGGTGTCAAATAGCATGGTGTTGGCATTATCGAGATATTTTGATAAATCTACAG
>JBBSOJ010000034.1:0-18645 GCA_038259855.1 Flavobacteriales bacterium | reverse complement strand
ATCTGGTTGTGCATCATTATATAATGCCAAAGCGGATACGCCTGCAACATTTTTTTCGGCATCGAAGGGCAAATCATAGCCTTCTATCTTTGTAATGAACACACCTTTTTTGGCTGTTTTACGTACGACCATATCGTCTCCAATGGTATCCAAACAAAATCCTAGGACGTCGAATCCACAAGACACATTTGCTACGGTTGCGGGAGAAAAAATTTTTATTGAATCCATTAATTAATTGAAAAATAGGTTTACGAAAGTTAACTCACGCTAAATATAATTTTACTTCTAAATGAGTATTCCAAACTTACGTTTTTAGATTATTTAGTTCCAGCTCTTACAATATCTGCAAATAAGCCTGAGGCGGTCACTTCAGCACCAGCGCCAGCACCTTTGATTATCATTGGTTGCTCGGGATATCTTTTGGTATAGAACATAACAATGTTATCCTTGCCTTCGAGATTATAAAACGGATGTCCTTGTGGTATTTCCTGAAGTCCAACCTTTGCACGTCCATCAACAAGTTCCGCAACGTATTTTATTTGGCATCCTTTTTTATGTGCAGACATAAATAACGTTTGAAAATGTGCTTCATCATCGATTAAGGAGTTGTAAAAATCAGCTACCGAGTTACTTTGAAGATTGTTTGCTGTAAGGAAAGATGAATTATCAATATCCTCTAGATTCATCTCAATACCGCTTTCTCTTGCCAAGATTAAAATTTTACGCGCGACATCCACGCCACTCAAATCGATTCTTGGATCTGGCTCTGTATAGCCTTCTTCTTGAGCTTGTTTTACAACGTCATGGAATTTTGTACTGTCATTAAAATTATTAAATACAAAGTTCAAGCTTCCCGATAACACTGCTTTGATAGAAGTGATCGTGTCTCCTGATGCAATTAAATGATTCAAGGTATCAATGATCGGTAACCCCGCACCAACATTCGTCTCGAATAAAAATGGCACATTGTATTTGCTTGAATAATTCTTAAGTAAACTGTAATAGTCATATGGGCTCGAACACGCAATTTTATTACAAGCCACCACAGCGATATTCTGCTTCAAATAATCACCATATAAGGTTGATACTTCTTCGTTAGCGGTGATGTCCACAAATATGCTATTGCGCAAATTTAAGCGTTTCACCTCATCCATAAAGCCTTGAAGAGAAGCTTTTGGTCCATCTGATAAGGTTGTTTTCCAATGTTTGAGCGACAATCCATTATCATCAAACACCATAGTTCTTGAGTTTGAAAGGCCAACGACCCTCACATTCAACTTAAGATGTTCTTTCAAATAGTTACGTTGTTGCCTGATTTGCTCAACAAGTTTTTCTCCAACATTTCCTACGCCAGTGATAAAGAGATTCAAGGGTTTTATATTGCCTTCAAAAAAGGCGTCATGCAATGTATTGAGTGCTTTTTTAACATCCACTTGTGTGATGACCGCGGAAATGTTACGTTCAGAGGCCCCTTGCGCAATAGCTCGCATGTTGATGTTGTTTTTACCAAGCGAACTGAACATACGACCACTGATACCTTGGTGATTTTTCATATTGTCTCCAACAAGTGCAATGATCGCCAGATTTTTTTCAACCAGAATTGGATCGATTTTTTGAAGTGAAATTTCATTTTCAAAGGTGGCGTCGATAGCTATTTTGGCGGCATCCGCGTCGTTGTCATCAATCCCGAAACAAATAGAATGTTCAGAAGATGATTGTGTGATTAAAATAATATTGATTTTTTCGTTTGAAAGGGTTTCGAACAATCGTTTTGAGAATCCTGGAATACCAATCATCCCGCTTCCTTGAAGGGTTAATAAGGAGATGTTACTTATATTGCTGATTCCTTTCGCTGGTGACGATTTTCCATCGCCATTTTTTGAGATGATGGTACCAACCGCGTCTGGTTGTAATGTATTTTTTATATGAATTGGGATGTTTAGATTGAGCACTGGTTGTACCGTTGGCGGATAAAGTACTTTCGCACCAAAATGGCTCAATTCCATCGCTTCCTGATAAGATAAGGAGGCAATGGGATAGGCTTGTTTTACCAGTTTGGGATTGGCTGTGTACATGCCGCTGACATCGGTCCAGATTTCCAGTTGTGTCACTTTGAGTGCAGCAGCAACAATAGCAGCTGTAAAGTCAGAACCACCGCGGCCCAAGGTGGTAATGTCGCCAACGATGGATTTGGAAATAAAACCCGGTAAAATCGTAATTTTCTGGCGTACAGATTCGAAATAGGTTTGGATATTCTTGTTCGTCAACGTGTAATTTACATCAGCTCTTGTAAAATTAGAATTGGTAACAATCAGATCTTGACTGTTTTTCAATTCCGTATCCAATTGGCGACTCTGCATGGTGCGCGTAATGAGGTAGGAGGAAAGCAGTTCTCCATAACTCAACAATTTATCGGTGGTTTTGGGTGAAAGTTCATTGATGAGATAAATGCCATCCAAAAGATTTTTCAATCCATTGAATTTAGATTCCAAATGCTTGCTGATGGAATCACTTTTATCAGGAATCAACTCATCTATGATGGCAATATGGCTGGCCTTGATTTCGTTGAAAACAGATACATATCGCTCATTTTTGCGTTGGGCCAAAGTGCCCGCCTCTAGCAACCTATCAGTAATTCCTCCAACAGCTGAAACGACACATATTAATTTTTGCTGTTTCGATTTCTCTTCTAAAATCGTAATCACTTTATTGATGTTGATGGCTGAACCTACGGACGTACCTCCAAATTTTAATACTAGCATACAGATTGGATCTCTAAAATTTCATAATTATTACAAATAAAAGGAAAAAAATAAGATAGAATGTATAAACCCTTACTTATAAGATAAAAGGTTTGTAATCATCAGTTTTAGGCTTAATTTTTATTGTATAATCAATAATTACAACTGAATTTTATATTATTCTTGGAGGCGTTATTATTCTTCCTTTAGCTTCCAAATGTGTATTTTTACTTTACCAACCACCTTAATGATTAAAAGCTATCCATCAATTTTGGAGTTTAAAGATTATTTTTCATGAAGATATTTAATAAAGAACAAATTTATAAAGGTGATCAAGTGACATCTGAAGTACAGAAAATCAGTTCCACCGAACTTATGGAACGTGCTGGTATTCAAATATTCAATTGGATACATATCAGATTGCAAGGAGAACCTGTCCCCATACATGTGTTTTGTGGTATTGGTAACAATGGAGGTGATGGATTGGTAGTGGCCCGGCATCTTATTACCCACGGATATAATGTTAAAACTTACGTTGTTAATTGCAGTGACAAGCGCTCGAAAGATTTTTTGATAAATTACGATAGGATTAAAGAAACCACCAAGAAATGGCCAGAAATGCTCAATTGCAAAGCTGATTTTCCGGAAATTGGTTCAGACGACATGATTGTGGATGCTGTATTTGGGATCGGCTTAAACCGGCCACCTAATGACTGGGTAAAAGGTTTATTTCAGCATTTTAAAGCTTCAAAAGCCTATGTTTTGTCAATAGATGTACCATCCGGACTGTATTCTGATGCTGTTCCGGAAGAGGAGACTGCGGTGGTACATGCAAATTTTACTTTGAGTTTTGCGTCGCCTAAATTGGTTTTCTTTCTACCACAAACAGCAAAATACACGCAATTTTGGGAGATTTTGGATATCGGACTCGATCCTCAATATTATGAATCAACGGTGACTGATGCGGAGTTGATTGGCAAGTATGAAATGGTCCAAGTTTATCAATCTAGAGATAAATTTTCACATAAAGGAACGTTTGGTCATAGTCTCATTATAGGCGGGAGTTATGGTAAAATAGGAGCTGTGGTTTTGTCTAGTCGTGCTGCATTGGTTTCTGGAGCAGGATTGGTGACAGCACTGGTTCCTAAATGTGGTTATCAGATCGTTCAAACTGCCTTTCCTGAAGCCATGGTCATTACGGATAGTAATGAAGAGGCTTTCGGCTCCATATCCTATGATATTGAGCCAACCGCTATTGGAATAGGGATGGGAATGGGCAAAAGTGATCTCACTAAATCAGCCTTCAAAACCTTTTTAGAGACTAACAAACGACCGTTGGTTGTGGATGCTGATGGCATCAATATGATTGCTGAAGAAAAAGAATTACTAAAACTGTTACCAAAAGAAACGATCTTAACGCCACATCCAAGAGAGTTGGAGCGATTGATTGGAACGTGGAAAGATGATTTCCAAAAACTTAAAAAAGTAAAAGCATTTTCTAAAAAGTACCATTGCATTGTCGTTGTTAAAGGTGCAAATACAATTACAGTATATCAAGATAAATTATACATCAATTCTACCGGAAACCCTGGGCTTGCGACAGGAGGTACAGGCGATGTTTTAACAGGTATGATCACAGGATTGTTAGCCCAAGGTTACGAATCATTGAGCGCTGCAGTATTTGGGGTGTATCTCCATGGAAAATCAGCCGATATTGCAGTCCAAGATCATGGATATCAAAGCATGATTGCTAGCCATATAATTGACTATTTAGGAAAAGCTTATATTGATTTATTGACAACTCCAGAGGCAAAAAGTGAGACTCCGCCAAGTGAAAATGAGGCTAAAGAGAAAACGAGAAAAAAAGCATCCAAATAAATTCAGACTAACAAATGCCTCTATCGACTAATTGATTGTAACGTCTTGTAAATTTAACCATGATAAAATAAGATTATGCGAATGACCCATCACATATCATCTGAAACGCTTGAAATTTCCCAAGTAGAACAGATTCTATTTCAAAACATGAAGATTGAGTTATCAAAAGATGCTAAAGAGAAGATTTTGTCTTGCCGTGCGTATTTGGATCACCGCATGGATGCGCAAAATGATCCCATTTATGGCATCAACACAGGATTCGGATCTTTATGCAACGTGAAGATTTCCAAGGATCTTTTAACACAATTACAAGAGAATTTAGTGATGTCGCACGCGTGTGGCATCGGTGACCGTGTTCCCAATGATATTGTTAAACTCATGCTTTTATTAAAAATCCAATCCTTGAGCTATGGTCATAGCGGTGTGCAATTATCAACAGTGGAGCGTTTGATTGATTTTTATAACAACGATATTTTACCGGTGATTTACACGCAGGGATCCCTTGGGGCATCAGGCGATTTAGCGCCATTAGCTCATTTATCCTTACCATTGTTAGGAAAGGGAGAAGTTGTATTTGAAGATAAGCTATGGGAGACCAAAACTGTTTTGGAACGTTTCAAATGGCAGCCCTTGCAACTGCGATCAAAAGAAGGCTTGGCGCTTCTTAACGGCACACAGTTTATGAGTGCCTATGGGATTTTTCTGTTGATCAAATCGTATAAATTATCGTATTTGGCAGATTTATTTGGTAGCATTTCTTTGGATGCCTTTGATGGCCGCATTGAACCTTTTGATGAATTGGTCCATTTGGTACGTCCTCACAATGGTCAATTGAAAACAGCCGCGAGAGTCAGAGAATTTTTAGAGAATAGTGAATTGATTCAGCAAAAAAAGGCACATGTACAAGACCCATATTCGTTTCGATGTATGCCCCAAGTGCACGGAGCAACAAAAGATACGCTTGACTATGTCTATAAAGTGTTCCTAACGGAGATTAATTCGGTAACTGATAATCCCAATATTTTTAAAGGAGAAGACAAAATAATATCAGGAGGTAATTTTCATGGGCAGCCCTTGGCATTGGCCTTGGATTTTCTTAAAATCGCCATGGCTGAATTGGGAAACATTTCGGAACGGCGTATTTTTCAATTGGTATCTGGTTCAAGAGGACTCCCCATGTTTTTGGTTAACAATCCTGGTTTGAATTCAGGCTTGATGATTCCGCAATATACAGCAGCGAGTATCGTTAGTGCGAATAAGCAGTTGGCGACACCTGCCAGTATTGATTCCATTGTATCATCCAATGGACAGGAAGACCATGTGAGCATGGGGGCGAATGCCGCCACACAAGCGTATTCACTTATTGTTAATGTTGAACGTATTCTGGCTATTGAATTATTGAATGCAAGTCAGGCGCTTGATTTTCGTAAACCTTTAAAATCATCATCGTTTATAGAATCTTTCATTAAAATGTACCGTCAGGATGTCAATTTTGTTGACAAGGACGAGATATTACATAAGTTGATGCAAAAAACAATAGATTTCATTGATGCCTTTCAGATTGAAAATGAGTTGCTATTCGATTGATTAGCATAATAATTACATCTTTAGCAGAAAAAATCCCGGTCAATTATCAGATTAGCGAGTTCGCCCACGCTTTGGCGTCATCTATATCAGTAAAAATTTCAAAAGGCTTGTTGAAAAAGAGTTTTTCAATTTCGGCATTACTTTTTGCCTTGTAATCTGCTGATACGACTGCAAAACCGACTAAATTCTTGATTTTGGATGTTTCAAAATAAATGGCAGGATCTACCGCATATGAATTGATGCGATGAGAAATGTAAACAAATTTCCGCTCTCGATAATAGGTATCCACAATGTTTAGAAGTGTCGTATTGTGTTCTGGAGTAATCGTAATGCCTTCATTCATAATGACAACAATATGGTTGCTGAAAATATGCATTGTGCAAAAATCGTATTTCAATAAATCCTCCATAAATTAAATTTACAAAATAAGAATACACAGAAACAAAAAAACTTCTTTAAAATAATAAAGAAGTTTTTTTATTCAGTGCAATATACTAGGTCTTAAGATTCTGTATGCTCTTCAGATTTTACTATTTTTATGGTCAATTCATCTTTTTCAGTATCTAGAGCCATATAAATCGTATCACCTTCATGAATTTTGGAAGTAATGATCTTTTCTGCCAAGGCATCCTCTACATATTTTTGAATCGCACGCTTCAGTGGGCGGGCGCCATATTCTTTGTCAAAACCTTTTTCAGCGATATAGTCTTTTGCTTCAGATGTCAATTCCAAGGTATATCCAAGTTCTTTGATTCTTGCGATCAGTTGCTCTAACTCAATATCAATAATTTTATTGATGTCCGCTTTTTCCAATGCATTAAAGACCATCACATCATCGATTCTATTTAAGAATTCTGGTGCGAACGCTTTTTTCAAGGCATTTTCAATAACGCTACGCGTATTATCGCTTGATTGAGCTTCTTTGGCAGCAGTCCCAAAACCTACGCCTTGTCCAAAATCCTTCAATTTACGAGCTCCGATATTGGAGGTCATTATGATAATGGTATTTCGGAAGTCAATTTTTCTACCTAAACTGTCGGTTATAAAACCATCATCCAGAATCTGCAACAGAATGTTGAATACATCCGGATGCGCTTTTTCTATTTCATCAAGTAAAATGACGGCATAAGGCTTACGTCTTACTTTCTCTGTCAATTGTCCGCCTTCTTCGTAGCCGACATATCCTGGAGGTGCACCGACCAATCGCGAGATGGAAAATTTCTCCATATATTCACTCATGTCAATTCTCACCAAGGCCTCATCACTATCAAATAATTGACGTGCCAATACTTTGGCCAATTGGGTTTTACCGACACCAGTCTGTCCCAAAAATATAAATGAACCTATTGGTTTGTTAGGATCTTTCAATCCGGCGCGGTTTCGTTGAATCGCTTTCACAACCTTTGCAACCGCTTCATCCTGACCAATGACTTTACCTTTAATCAATTCGGGTAATTTGGCCAATTTATTGCTTTCTGTTTGCGCTATTCTATTAACGGGAATCCCGGTCATCATAGATACAACGTCAGCAACATTATCTTCGGAAACAATTTCCTTATGTAATTTAGTGTCCTCTTCCCACTTTTCTTGAGCTAAAGCCAGTTCCTTTTCAATACGTTTTTCATCGTCCCGTAATTTGGCGGCTTCTTCATATTTCTGTTTTTTGACAACAGAATTTTTAGTTTCCTTCACTTCCTCCAATTGTTGTTCCAAGACTAAAATCTGTTTTGGAACTTCAATGTTGGTAATATGAACTCTAGAGCCAGCCTCATCCAAAGCATCAATCGCTTTGTCTGGGAGGAATCGTTCGGACATGTACCTATTGGTTAGCTTAACACAGGCCTCAATGGCTTCCGGCGTATATTCCACATTGTGATGCTCTTCGTATTTGCCTTTTATGTTGTTTAAGATTTCAATGGTTTCCTCAACAGATGTTGGCTCTACGATGACTTTTTGAAAACGACGTTCTAAAGCGCCATCTTTTTCGATATATTGACGGTATTCATCTAAAGTAGTGGCACCTATACATTGTATTTCGCCCCGTGCCAATGCTGGTTTAAACATATTGGAAGCATCTAAACTTCCTGTTGCGCCCCCTGCACCAACAATGGTGTGAATTTCATCTATAAACAATATAATATCGTCATTCTTCTCCAGCTCGTTCATGACGGCTTTCATCCGTTCCTCGAACTGACCACGGTATTTAGTACCTGCCACCAAACTTGCTAGATCTAAAGTTACTACACGTTTGTTGAACAAGATTCTAGAGACTTTGCGCTTTACAATCCGTAGCGCAAGCCCTTCTGCTATTGCTGATTTACCAACACCTGGTTCACCGATTAATAAAGGATTATTTTTCTTACGTCTACTTAAGATTTGTGAAACGCGCTGTATTTCTTTTTCACGCCCAACCACAGGGTCTAATTTTCCTTCTTCGGCCATGACTGTAAGATCCCTTCCGAAATTGTCTAAAACAGGTGTTTTGGATTTTTTCGTGGATTTTGAAGTCGATTGACTAAAAGGGTTTTGCTTGTCATCATCTTCGTTGGCTTGATCATCGGAAAATGATTCTGCCTTAGGAGCGTCTAAATAATCATCATCGTTAGTTATCATAGATTTGAATTGTTCTTTTACGTTATCATAGTCCACCTTCAACTTATTTAAAAGTTTTGTGGTAGGATCATTTTCATTTCTTAAGATGCACAATAAAAGATGTGCTGTATTGATGGAGGTGCTTTGAAACAACTTTGCTTCCAAAAATGTTGTTTTTAGGGCACGCTCTGCTTGTCTTGTCAGATGCAGATTCTTCTTTTCGTTTGAGGTCGCTAAAATCGTTGGGTTTGCAGGGCTCAAGATTTCTACCTTACGTCTTAAATGATTTAGGTCGATTTCTAGGGCACTCAATATGTCAATCGCTTTGCCATTTCCATCACGGAGTAAGCCAAGCATTAAGTGTTCTGTACCAATAAAGTCATGACCCAATCGCAGTGCTTCTTCTTTGCTATATGCTATTACATCCTTGACTCTTGGGGAAAAATTGTCATCCATAGTATATCCTTTCTGTATAAAAATAATAAAAACATGTGTATTAAGGCAAAAACTATACCTTAAATCTTTTTATTATGGCTAATTGACAGAAAAACTTTCAAACTTCAAAACTATTGCAGTCATACTTATCAAATAAAACCTTGCCTTTATTGTTAATAAAAAGTTCCAAAAAAGTGTGCTCATACGACACTCTAAGCCTATGAAAAAACGTATCTTGGCACTCCCGAACTTTCGGGATAAAAACCGACAGAAATTTAATTAAATATATATGGCAGAAGGAGAGAAATTGATTCCTATAAATATTGAAGATGAAATGAAATCGGCTTACATTGATTATTCAATGTCAGTCATTGTGTCACGTGCGCTACCCGACGTTAGGGACGGTTTAAAACCGGTGCACAGACGCGTGCTTTATGGGATGCATGAACTAGGTGTGAGATCTAACACTGCCCATAAAAAATCAGCCAGAATAGTTGGGGAAGTTCTTGGTAAGTATCACCCACACGGTGATACCTCCGTTTATGACGCGATGGTGCGTATGGCGCAGGAGTGGAGTTTAAGATATATGTTAGTCGATGGTCAGGGTAATTTCGGATCAATTGATGGTGATAGTCCTGCTGCAATGCGTTATACGGAAGCACGTATGCGCAAGATTTCAGAAGACATGTTGGCAGATATCGATAAGGAAACGGTAGATCACCAACTGAACTTTGATGATACGCTCATGGAGCCTAAAGTATTGCCAACCCGCATCCCGGGATTGTTGGTTAATGGTGCTTCGGGTATTGCTGTTGGTATGGCCACCAATATGCCGCCTCACAATTTGAGTGAAGTGGTAGATGGCATCATCGCCTACATTGAAAATAACGACATCACAATTGATGAATTGATAACGCATGTGAAAGCGCCAGATTTTCCCACTGGAGGAACAATTTACGGCTATGACGGCGTTATTGAGGCTTTTAAAACAGGTCGAGGTCGCATCGTAATGCGCGGAAAAGCGACTATTGAAGAAGTTCAGGGTAAGGAAACGATCATCGTTACAGAGATCCCATACCAAGTGAATAAGGCAGACATGATTAAGAAAACTGCCGATTTAGTCAACGAAAAGAAAATTGAAGGTATATCGATGATTCGTGATGAATCAGACCGAAATGGAATGCGTATCGTTTATATTTTAAAACGTGATGCTATTCCAAATATCGTTTTAAATACCTTATATAAGTATACTGCCTTACAATCGTCCTTTAGTGTTAATAACATTGCTTTGGTCAATGGACGTCCGCAAATGTTGAATCTAAAAGATATGATTCACCATTTCGTAGAACACAGACATGAAGTCGTCGTGCGCAGAACGACGTACGAATTACGTAAAGCGGAAGAGCGGGCACACATTTTGGAAGGGTTGATTATTGCTTCAGATAATATAGATGAAGTTATTGCCATCATTCGTGCATCGGCCAATGCTGATCAGGCGAGAGAGAATTTAATCAAGCGTTTTGAGCTTTCCGAGATTCAAGCGAAAGCCATTGTAGAGATGCGTCTGCGTCAATTGACAGGTCTGGAGCAAGATAAATTACGCAGTGAGTATGAAGAATTGATGAAAACCATTGAAGATTTAAAGGACATTCTTGCTAAAAAAGAGCGCCGTATGGAAATCATCAGAGAAGAGTTGGTTGAAGTAAAGCAAAAATATGGTGATGAACGCCGATCTGTAATTGAATATGCTGGAGGTGACTTAAGCATTGAGGATATGATTGCCGATGAGCAGGTGGTCATTACGATCTCACATGCAGGTTATATTAAACGAACGTCATTAACAGAATACAAAACCCAACACAGGGGTGGTGTAGGGCAAAAAGCATCTACAACTCGTAATGAAGACTTTTTAGAACATTTATTTGTTGGGACAAACCACCAGTATATGTTGTTCTTTACCCAAAAAGGAAAATGTTTCTGGATGCGTGTATATGAAATTCCGGAAGGCAGTAAAACGTCTAAAGGACGAGCGATTCAAAACTTGATCAATATTGAACAGGACGATAAAGTAAAAGCGTTTATTTGTACGCAAGATTTAAAAGACGAAGATTACATTAATAGTCATTATGTCATTATGGCAACCAAAAAAGGTCAGGTTAAGAAAACATCTCTAGAGCAGTATTCGAGACCACGAACCAATGGAATCAATGCCATCACCATTAAGGATGATGACGAATTATTAGAGGCAAAACTGACGACAGGAAAGAGTCAAGTGATGTTAGCTTTAAAATCAGGTAAGGCGATTCGATTTGAAGAAGCCAAAACCAGGCCAATGGGTAGAAATGCTTCAGGGGTCAGAGGAATCCGTTTGAATAATGATAAAGATGAAGTGATCGGAATGGTAGCGATCGAGAATCCTATGGAAGAATCAGTATTGGTTGTTTCAGAAAATGGGTACGGAAAGCGAAGTTTCATTGATGATCCCGAGGATGGAGAAGCGGTTTATAGAATTACCAATCGTGGAGGGAAAGGTGTCAAAACCATTTCTATTACCGAGAAAACAGGTGGATTGGTGTCTATAAAAGGTGTCAGTGATGACGATGATTTAATGATCATCAATAAATCAGGAATCGCCATTCGCATGGCTGTGGCTGATTTGAGAGTTATGGGCAGAGCAACTCAAGGGGTTAAACTTATCAATCTTAAAGGTAACGATTCAATTGCTGCCGTTGCCAAAGTTATGAAAGAAGATGAAGTAGAACTCGAGGTTTTAGAAACTTTAGATGGAGATCCTATTTCAGACGACGCTAACGACGCGACTGAAGATGGCACAACTCTTGATAATTTAGATACAGAAAACTAATAATTAACACTAATTTTAAAACACACTAGAAATGAAAAAACAAATAAGTATTGCTTTAGCGCTTTTAGTCACATCCATTTCGTTTTCGCAAAAGGATGAGTTAAAAGACGCTGAAAAAGCTATTAAAGATGGTAACTACGCTGACGCCAAGTCTGCAATCAACTCTGCGGAATCTCTTATTGCGAGTGCGGATGATAAGATGAAAGCTAAATTCTACTTTCTCAAAGGTCAAGCATTATATGCCAATGGTACAGCCACTGGCGAAGACACGGACAAGGCAATTGAAAGTTTCGATAAGGTCGTTGAAATTGAACAAAAAGATGGTAAGGAAAAATATTCCGGTGATGTAAAAACAGCAAAAGCAGAAATGCTCAATACATTTTTGACGAAAGCGAATGCTGCTATCGAAAGTGAAGATTATTCAGCCTCTGCGACAGGATTTGAGAAAGCCTACCGCATGTCTCCAAAAGACACCTTGTATCTTTATATCGCAGCATCTGCAGCGATCAATGCTCAAGATTACAAATCTTCACTAACGTATTACGAAGAATTGAATGATCTTGGATATACGGGAATTGAAATGGTATATAGTGCAACGAACAAAGAAACTGGTGAAGTTGAAACGTTCAATAGTAAAAACGTTAGGGATATTTCTGTCAAAGCAGGAACTCATATTGCTCCAAAAGAGGAGAAAGCAGAATCAAAAGCTGGTGAGATCATCAAAAATATTGCCTTGATCTATGTGAACAATGGTGAAAATGATAAAGCACTTACAGCTATGAAGGAGGCTAGGGAAGCCAACCCTGACGACTTGAGTTTAATTTTATCAGAGGCTAACGTACAGCTCAAAATGGGCAATAAGGATGAGTTTAAAAGACTTATTGAAATGGCCACCGAAAAAGATCCTACAAACCCAGAATTACAATATAATTTAGGTGTTGTGGCAGCAGAAGGTGGTGATATAGAATTGGCTAAAAAATATTACAGCAAAGCAATTTCTTTGGATCCCGAATATGCAGATGCCTATAACAACTTGGCAGTATTGACGCTTCAAACTGAAGCTGATATTGTAGCTGAAATGAATGGATTGGGAACTTCAGCAGCAGATAATAAGAAATACGATGCATTGAAAGAAAAACGTATGGATTTATACCGTGAAGCGATTCCATATTTGGAAACAACGTTGAAATTCAGACCTAAAAATTTGGAGGCCGCCAAAACATTGATGAATATTTACAGTGCTATTGGTGAGACGGGCAAATTTAAGGAAATGAAAACCAAAGTTGATGCTATTGAGAGCGAACAATAAAATTTGATCTTTAATTTAAAAGGGCAACTCAATTGAGTTGCCCTTTTTTTTATATGATCTTTTTAATGACCCTTAATTTATGGGTATGAAGTTTTTTATCGACATTATAAATTCCAGAATGATCTAACCGATCGATCCTAACTTTTCCATGGGCATGTATAATGTAGTTGTCTTCCATAATGATTCCTACATGGACAATTTTCCCTTCATCATTATCGAAGAAAGCCAAATCACCCGGCTCACTTTCTTCAATAAAACTTAATGCTTCACCTTGGGTTGCCTGTTGTGAAGCATCCCTCAAAAGACTGTAACCGTTTAGCTTATATACCATTTGAGTGAACCCAGAACAATCAATGCCGAAAGGTGTTTTTCCTCCCCACAAATAAGGTGCGTTGAGATAAGTATAAGAGGTGGTAATGATGTTTGATTTAGGTTTGACACCGCTCTGAATTTGCCCTTCAAAATGATGTTTGAGCAATGACAAACCCGTTAAGGTGGCTCCTAAAGGAATTGTATGTAACTTCTGATGTTCATCTAGCACAAATTCAACCAGATCAGAAGATAATGACATTTCAGAATTTTTTAATATTCTATAGTCATCTTGTGATATTTCAAGATATTGCTTGTTATCAACCCAACCTTCATAGGTATCAAATGCCATTCGAATTCTGCTCCATGATTTGCGTTGTTCCAAGACTTTAAAAAAGTCACCGTACAGCACCTGGGACACCAATTCTGACGTATCGGCAGGATCCAGTCTCAAAGGAACAATGCTCAAATTACAAATTCCGTAGTGCATTGAAGTATTTTAGTGGCGTTCAATAACTATGGCTGAAGCACCACCGCCACCGTTACAGATTGCTGCAGCACCAATTTTAGCATCATTTTGTTGTAACACGTTGAGCAGCGTAATGATGATTCTAACGCCAGAACAACCGAGTGGGTGACCAAGTGATACGGCACCGCCATTGACATTTACATTCTTATCGGTTAATCCTAAAAGTTTCATGTTTGCGAGCCCAACAACGGAAAACGCTTCATTGAATTCGAAAAAGTCAACATCATCAATGTTAACTCCCGCTTTATCCAATGCTTTTGGTAACGCTTTGGATGGTGCTGTCGTAAACCACTTTGGTTCATGTGCAGCATCAGCGTAGCCTTTAATCGTAGCAAGTGGCGTCAAACCCAATTCATCTGCTTTCTCTCTACTCATCAAGACTACGGCTCCTGCGCCATCATTGATGGTTGAAGCATTTGCCGCGGTCACTGTTCCATCTTTGGTGAATGCAGGTCGAAGGGATGGTATTTTGTCTAAAATAACATTAGAAAATTCTTCGTCTTTAGATACTATTTTTGGCTCCCCGCGTCGTTGTGGAACTTCTACAGGAACCACTTCATTGTCAAACTTTCCAGATTCCCATGCTATGGCAGAACGTTTGTAAGATTGTATAGCAAAAGCGTCTTGTTCTTCCCGAGAAAAATTATATTCGGTAGCACAGGCATCAGCACAAACTCCCATGGCATTTTGTTCGTAAGCATCCACAAGACCATCGCGTTGCATTCCATCTTCTAAAGTACCTGGGCCAAATTTAAGCCCTGTTCTCACATAGGTATAGTGTGGAATCAAGCTCATATTTTCCATACCACCAGCGACAATAATATCAGCATCACCAAGAGCTATGGATTGTGCCGCTTGCATGACTGCCTTCATTCCGGAAGCGCAAACTTTATTAATGGTAGTACAAGGAACAGTATTGGGGATACCAGCATAGATCGCAGCCTGTCTTGCAGGAGCCTGACCAGTTCCAGCCTGAACAACATTTCCCATCAACACTTCATTAACCATATCTGGCTTCAAATTGATTTTTTCTAATGCACCCTTAATGGCGATGGCTCCCAATTGTGTGGCAGGAATCGTGGATAAAGCTCCTAAAAAACTTCCAATTGGTGTTCTTGCAGCAGATACAATGACGACCTCTTTACTCATATTCAATCTTTTTAAAAATTATGAAGCCAAAATTAAACATTTTTTAGGAGAGTTTAGAATGAAAACCATTTTATAACCCGTCAAAGACCCTTATATTTGTTACATTTATAAGGATCGTAACAAGCTCATATGAACGAACTAATTAACAGATGGTATCGAAACCATGCACTGGTCTACAAGGTACTTTTGTTTATCTCGACGACCTTTTTGATCGTATATCTGTTTCCAAAAAGCGGAAAATTTAAGTATGATTTTGACAAAGGGAAACCATGGCAATCCGAAAATCTTTTAGCACCATTTGATTTTGCTATAAAAAAATCGGAGGAGGAGCTAAAGAAAGAAAAAGATGAAATTAACTCTAATAGTTCTCTCTATTTTACGATAAACTCTGAAGTAAAAAACAATGTTTTTGATACATACGATGAAAAATTCTCTGTAATATTCAATGCTGTAGAAGCCGATAAATCCAGACTTGAAAAGGCAGGGAAATCCATACTGAATGCGGTTTATAATTATGGTGTTATAGAAGAAAATTATAATTATCGTGCTGATAAAAAGGTGATCATACTAGAAGATCAGAAGCAGAAGGAAATCACAACTTACGACCAACTATACAAGACAGAAACGCTTCGTGTTGAGTTAGAGAAAGAAATTGATGATCGTGGCTATACCGAATACAAATCGTTGTTTCTTTCATTGTTTTTTGATGTCATCAACCCAAATCTGAAATTGAATAAGTCCATCACCAATAATGCCTTGATGGAAGACCTGGCTAACGTATCGTCTACACGTGGGAGCGTTGAGAATGGTACGTTGATAATATCCAAAGGTGAATTGGTGGAAGGTAGAAAATACGAAGTCTTGAAATCGCTGGAATCTGAATATGAATCTCAAGTCTGGAGTGATAAAAATTACGTTTGGGTTACAATTGCCTATGTTATTTTGGTGGCGCTTTGTCTTTTGATGTTATTGCTATTTTTAAGAAAATACCGCGTGGAAGTATTTCTCGATAATACAAAAGTCACCTTTATATTTTTCAACGTATTTCTGATGATTTTATTGACAACGTTGATCATCAATTACAACGCAAAGTATGTGTATGTGGTACCACTCTGTGTGCTTCCGTTAGTCTTGAAGGCCTTTTTTGATGCGAGATTAGGATTGTTTTCCCATGTATTGACCGTATTATTGTTAGGCTTTATAGTTCCTAATAGTTATGAATATATGTTCCTGCAAATCATAACGGGTATTGTGACCATTCTTACCGTGTCTGAATTATACAAACGCGCCAATCTGTTCATTTCGGTCGGTCAGATCACCTTGGTGTACATCGTCGCTTATTTTGCCTTCTATGTTATTCATGAAGGAACGATTATGGATATCAATTACGAGACATTTGGCTTGTTTATTCTATGTGGATTGGCAACCTTGTTCGTACAGCCATTGATCTACGTTTATGAAAAGTTATTCGGTTTGGTATCGGACGTATCACTTTTGGAATTGTCTGATACCAATACGAAGCTTTTAAAAGAGCTCTCCAACAAAGCTCCAGGAACCTTTCATCATTCGTTGAATGTAGCCAATTTGGCCGAGGCTTCTGCCAATGAAATTGGAGCCAATGCGATGTTGGTAAGGGTAGGAGCGTTATATCACGATATTGGAAAGATGAGAAATCCCACGTATTTTATCGAAAACCAGTCGACCGGCATTAATCCTCATGAAGAGTTGTCCGCAAGGGAAAGTGGCGATATCATTATCAACCATGTTATTGATGGTATCGAGATCGCCAAAAAAAATAATCTTCCTGACAGAGTGATCGATTTTATTAGAACTCATCACGGAACGAGTACGGTATATTACTTTTATATGCAGCAAAAAGGGATTGAAGAATTAACCTCGGAAGACGATTTTCAATATCCTGGACCAAAACCATATAGTAAGGAAACGGCTATTTTAATGATGTGCGATAGTGTGGAAGCGGCTTCAAAAAGCTTAAAAGAACCTTCGTCTACTAAACTGAATGAATTTGTGGAATCGATTATCAGTAAGCAAATGGAAACAGGGCAGTTTTTAAATGCCAATATTACCTTTAAAGAAATAGAGGCCATAAAGAAAGTATTGAAAAACAAATTGGCCAATATTTTCCATTTGAGGATTGAATATCCGGAGTAGATTTATTTAGACGTAAGATCATAGACTCAAGACGAAAGGCTAGAGATAAGAGTACAAAAACGGACAACTAAAGAGTAAATTTGTCATATTCATTGATTTTGAAAGCACTGAAATTATTGATAATCTACTTGTTAGAAAAGACAATGACATTTTTTTAGAAATGACCAATAAAATTTTAAAAAATTGTTGTGTTCTTTCTAATGAAAACTTACATTTGCATCCGCATTTAAGCGAAAGTTCTTTACAAAAATTAAGGAGAGTTGCCAGAGTGGTTAATGGAGCAGTTTGCTAAACTGTCGACGGGTAACTGTCGCGTGGGTTCGAATCCCACACTCTCCGCAATTTTTTAGATAACCGATTCGGGGTGTAGCGTAGCCCGGTTATCGCGCCGCGTTTGGGACGCGGAGGTCGCAGGTTCGAATCCTGCCACCCCGACAACATAAAGAGTGGAGTTGTTGTAGAAAGTTTACTTTCTTAAAACAACGGAGGGATTTATTAGAAATTAAAGCCTAGCTTTAATTTGCTACGAACCATCCAAGGATCAAATGATTTAATCCTGCCACCCCGACACAATAAAGAGGATCAACAATAGTTAATCCTTCTCATTTTAGAACATTTGTTCTTGAATGGGCTCGTAGCTCAGCTGGATAGAGCACCTCCCTTCTAAGGAGGCGGTCATAGGTTCGAATCCTATCGGGCTCACTTTAAAAAAGCAAACCACAAGGTTTGCTTTTTTTTATTTAAATGTTTTATCTTAAGCTGGATAGAGCATCCCGACATAAGTCGGGACAGTCATAGGTTCGAAATCTATCGGGCTCACTTAACGCAGAACTTCCATCAGTCAAAAGCCTGATGGTTTTTTTGTTTTTACCATTATTTTAAAACGATAGCAGTATCCGCATCATTTCAACTACTTCATTTTTTTTAGCTCGTTATTTTTAAGATTTGACATTATTTCCAAGGTTGCATCAACTTGAGAATTTAATTTAAAATATGTCAATCACACAAAATTTGAATAGTTGAATGTTTAATATTCTTACTATATTTAAACTCTCCCTAAAATTGAAATAAAATTTAGCCT
>JBBSOJ010000033.1:0-18790 GCA_038259855.1 Flavobacteriales bacterium | reverse complement strand
TGAAAATCAATTGTTAGTATTTTTGATTTTCAGTATTTTTTCCTTTACATCCTCATTAAACGTTAGCTTAAAGAGATTAATTTTTTTCCCGCAATGAGAGGAATTACTGGCAACAAAAGGATATCATCATTGATGATATCCAACCTATAACGCTAATATAACAAATCTTTTGGCGTCAAACTCTTATGGAATATTTCAAAATGAGATGAAAACATTAAAAACTGAATTATAGAAGTAAGTCCATAAATCAAGTTATGCATGATGCCGTAGAATGAAGCATCACATTGCTAATTGATCAAGCTTAAAGTTGGTGCTGACCTAGAAGACGGATTTTAATCTTGACCATTTATCAACATAAAAAAAAGGTCTGAAGCAAACTGTTCAGACCTTTTTCTATGTCATGGTACCTATAATGAATAAATCATCCTAAACGTCACAAAACGCGGCTGAATAAAATATTCTGTGGTGCTTACGGATATCGGGCTGTTATTGCTCTGCGCCTGTGATTCAGTATCGAGTAAGTTGGTAGATCTTACTTCATATTCCAACTTGGAATCCTTACTTTTTCTATACGATAGTGAGGCATTCCAGAACTCAAAACTGTTGAGCGTTCCACTATCATTGCTTAAATTATTATAGGAATAGTCGGTTCTAAATGTAAAGGTTTTAAAAATCAAGGCATCAAATTCAACCGATGGTGCACTGGTTATAAATTTATTTCTGGTCGCACCCTGATCATTGTCATTGATCCCATATACATATTTGACCTCAATATTAGGAGCCGTTTTAAAATTGGTTCTCAAACTGGTAGTATAGGTTTGGGAGTAATTTTCATTTATAGAGCGAATGCCCTGTATGAACTGATTGAACTTGGTGTATCCAAAATTGCCACGGAGGGTCGCCTGAAGTTTTCCAAATCGTCTTTGGACGCTCCCAAAGGCCGTTAAGCTTTCATCTGCAAAACTAGAGTTGAAGGGTGAATTGGTCCTAATGACACTTTCAAAGTTGGTTAAATTCCGTATTTGATCAATGCTTTTTCTGTAATTGATACGTCCAAATACATTGGTATAATTAAACATGTTAAAACTAAAATAGTTCAAACTAATATTATGCGACACGGCATTCTCCAATTCCGGATTTCCTGTAAATAGCGAGTTGAAATTATTTAAGACCAAACCTCTCGCGAAATTATTGACGTCTGTAAATTGTGTTTGCATTCGGTAGTTCAGGTTAAGCGTTTCGCTCTTCTTCAATTGGATCCTCATATCAAAATCAGGCAGCACTCTAAAAAAATTATCGGTGTAACGCTCTCCAAATTGCTCATTATTGATCAGATAAGCGTGGGCCGAAACGCCAGGGGTAAAGGTGAAAATACCTGTTTTGAACTGATAGTGCAAAGCTGTGTAATAATCCGAAAAATTATAGTCGGTATCATTGGTGTTTAAACCGTCATTGAAGGTGGGCGTAGGATTGAAAATAGTACCGTCATCCAAAAATTGAAAAATGTTACTATTGAATTTTTGATTGCTCAAAATAGTACCGATGGTGACATTGACGTTGCTTTTTGCATTCAAAACATTCCAGTAATCCAATTTGGCATCCAATTGATTGGTTTGTACGCGCTTGTCTTGTGCGATGTTATAATTCGTCGCAGATTCTGATAAGCCCAAACCTGCTGCGGTGTTGGCATAGGTTGATTTATCTTCAATGATGGCGTTATAAAACGGATCTTCATCTTGGATAAGATGCTGCGCCTGAAAGGCAAAAATATTGGTTTCGTTAAGCGTGTAATAATAATTCAAACTTTGATTGAAACGAAACGGATTGATCGTTTCAAGTTGATCTGTATTCCCGATCACCGAGGAGAAGACGTTTTGATCTTGTGATTCTTTGGTCAAACGCCCTAAGACTTCATAATCCATCTGTTTATTCGCGTTTGGCTTGTATTTGGCACTTAATTTTACCGTACCCAAATCACTTTTCTGAAACGTATTGCTTCGGGTCTCCTCATCTGGGATGCCTAATTCACTATTGGTATATTCCACTAAACTGTTTTCCTGCAACTCAATGCGACTGCTCGAAAAAATAGCAAAACCACTGATATCCAAAGCCGTATTTGGTGAATAACTGAAATTCGCAGCGCCCAATTTCGAATTGATATCTTTGGCGCGATTGTTCTGAAGATTTAAAAATCCGAGGCCATTATCGCCCAAGCTAATGTTGGTACCACTCTGTTGACTTGGTGCTTGAAACCCGCCTCCAAAATTGAAAAAATCCCGTCTAGAAAAAGCCACCTCCCCAATGTTGTTGAGGTCACCAATAAAATTGACACTCAATTTGGGACTGTAATAAAATAATTTGGGTTGTAATACATAGATCCCGTCAGTGTCCGCAATGCCCGAACCGGCGGTGATATCACCAAACCAAAACGCTTCTTTTCCTTTTTTTAATTTTAAATTGATGACAATATTATCTTGGTTGTTGGTGACACTGCTCAATTGACCAACTTCAGCGTAATTTTTTAAAACCTGAACTTTATCAATGGCATTCGAAGGAATGTTCTTGGTGGCCAATTTAGAATCGCCATCAAAGAAATCTTTTCCATCGATCATGACTTTAGAGACCGTTTTTCCTTCGACTTCTATTTGCCCATCAGCGGTGACCTCAACGCCCGGTAGGTTTTTGAGGACATCGCCAAGCTTTCGTTCGGTTCCTTTATTAAATGAGTCTGCATTGTAGGTGATGGTGTCGCCCTTAATCGTTACGGGCATTTCATAGGTGAGTTCTACAGCATCAAGGGCATTATCGTACTGCAGCGTAAAATTCCGGTTGATATCTGCTTCTTTGACCTCAACGATGGCGTCCGACGTTTTCATGCCAATGTAACTGATCTGTACTTTATAGGTACCATTTTTACCAAGATTCAGTTTAAATACACCTTGGTCGTTGGTAATGGCATACGATTCCAAGGTATTTGAAGCTTGGTTGATGGCGATGACATTGGCCAGTTCAAGCGGAGTACCAATACTGTCTTTTACAGTACCTTCCAGTTTTATTTGAGAAAATGAATGGCTGGTAATGCTTAATATGAGAATGATTACTAATTTTTTCAAGGGATATGGTTGGTTTAGTTAATTTGAATCAATTTGGTTTTGAACTATATATAAAGTGATACTAGTTAGGTATTACTGTTAGTTACGACCTCCACGGCCACGACCACCGTACATCTCGCGCATTTCTTCCATTTTCTTTTTCATAATATCATTGTACTCTGGTCTTGTGACTTCCTTTCCTTTTGAAGGCATTTTAATCTCTTCTTTTTCTTCAGGATTCAAGACTATTTTAGAACATAAAATGGTTGTTCTATTGGCATTCACTTCCAAAATAAGACCGGGAAGACCCCAGTAGTCACCTGGACCTTGGTTTACCGGTATTTGAGGTGTATACCAAGCAGTAATTGTAATCTCTTTTGGAACTTCAAGTTCATCCATCGGGTTATCCGAAATGGTTGCTTTTGAAGAATCTTTGGTCTTTTTAGCATCCTTTTTTTCGTCGTCATCATTGTTTCTTCTGCGCATGTTAGAAAAATCCATTTCGTCCACAGGTTTTTGAGCGGTGGCTTTAAAACAGGTGTATTGACCGATTTGTTTGGTTTCAGTTCCCATTTCCCACTTTAATGCGGGTAACGAATCTTTGATGAGGAATTGTTTGCCGAAAAACTCTTGCTCTTGTAGTAATTGTGAATTCTTTACATTCTTATATTGAGGTCCGCCAGTAAAACTGCTCATCATTCCGCCCCAACGGCTATTTCCTGCTCCTGGAGCGGCCAATTTTTCTTCTTCTTTATATGTTGATTCAATACGGTTGAATGTCAGAATGTAGGTTTTTTCTAACATGCTTTTCATCCGTTCTGACATCTGTTTTTTTTGCTCTTCACTCATTTGATTCCCACGACCTCCCCATTCGCTCATGTCAACGGTGGTTTTTGATTCATAATAGGCTTTCCCCTGGAATTCTTTTTGGGCCATGACTGAATTACTATAAACAACAAGTAGGAGTAAGGCGATTTTTAATAGAAGTGATTTCATCTTTTAAAGTCTTTGATTAGCAGTGATTTAATTAGCGAGGTAAAATTACTGTTTTACTCACCATAAGACTCCAGGTTGTGCTATTAGTTAAATTTTAAACTGTTAAAGTTATAATAAAACTAGCCTCCAATGCGAATAACGCGATGATCACCATCTTTACGTCTTGATTGGAATTGCTCCATCATCTCGTCATTTTTTTTATTGATAATGGTGTCAAATTCATTCTGAGAGACCTTTTTACCTTTGTCCGGTTCCTCTATGTCTATCGTTTCTGATGGATTGATGACGATTTTAGTACAAGCCAATGTTAAATCTCCATCATTGATTTCTAAAATTAAACCGGGAAGACCATCATAGTCTTCTGGACCATTATTTATTGGAATTTGTGGTGTGTACCATGCTGTTGTGGTGCGTTCTTTTGTAGTAGTTTCCATAGTGCCGTCAGAACTCAAGATTTTCGAGGTGTCATCGGAAGTAAATGTTGCTTTAAAGCATGTGTATTTTCCAATAAATTTAGTCTCATTGGAAAGTACCCAGTTTTTTTGATCTAGACTGTCCTTAATTAAAAATTGTTTGCCATAAATTTCTTTTTGGTCGGTATATCTCTGTTCTTTCAAATTTTTGTAAGTGATATCCGTGTCATCATTCAATGTTATTTTAATGCCACTTGTCGTAGGGTTTGGTTTAGAAAGTTTTTCGTTTTTCTTATAAACGGATTCGTGTTTATTGAAGGTCAACGTATATTCTTGCTGGAATTGTTCTCGCAGTTGCTCCCTAATCTGTTTTTCAATTTCGGGATTCTTACTGGCCTTCTCATCGATTTTTAAATCAACCTTTCGATGCGATTTGTAAGTTGCTATTCCTTGAAATTCTTGTGCATGTAATGTGACAGATAGCATAAAAGCTATAAGCATAAAAAATGTTTGTTTTGAACACATAACGTTTTGGATTTATTTGATGAAAATTAATGACATCGCAAATATTCAATATCTTCGTCTAACTCTGGGTTAATGAACGTTAACGAGTGTTAACCGATTCTTTTTATCGCATATTACTCTCTATATTTGAATGGTGAACTCTAAAAAATATTATTGGATTCTATACATTATTACAGCGACCATTTTAATTACAGTCGCTGTGCAGGTCTATTGGAATTATAATAATTATCTAACCAATAAACAACGGGTGGTCAATGACATCCAAACAGGCCTTGACAATGCTCTAGAAGAATATTATGCTCATCTGGTGAAGACCGATTACCTTACTATCGTAAAGTCGGATAGTTTTGTAGCATCCGATACCCTCCATAAAGGACTTGCTCCAAACACTTCTATCTGGAATCCCCAAAAGCGAAACAAAATGGACATAAAATCGATAAATATTCGAAGTGATAAACCAAAGGATATTGATTCGATGATAAGACAGGTTAAAAAGGAACTTAATCAGCAACTTCATGAAGAACATCAACGGCCAGTGGACAGTATAAAAGCAGTTACACAATTGCTTCCCAATGGCAAGGGGTTTCATTTTGATAAGACTAAAGGCTATGGTGATGTGCAAATATTAAAAGGTCGAAAAGCATTTGACAGTCTAAAAATCATGCAAAATCTTGGTACGATTCTTATTTCCATGGAGCAGGATTCCATAGATTACCAAAGGATAGATTCTCTTTTGAACGTACAGTTTCAGCAAAAAAATATGACACCTGATTATGTCATAAAGCACTATAAGGCTGATACATTGTATCATTCGTCGATTCCTGGGGTTACTGATAAAAATCCGCTATTTGTTGACTCTAAATCAACCTACTTAAAAACAAACGAGCGTATTACCTTAAGTTTTAAAAACCCCTACATGGATGCTTTAAAATTAAGCTCAACAGGCATTGTCCTGTCTTTTTTGTTATCGATGTTTGTTATTTCATGCCTGTTCTATCTATTAAGAATCATCCAAGCGCAGAAACAATTGGCAGAGATTAAAAATGATCTTATCAGTAATATTACACACGAGTTCAAGACACCAATATCGACCATTAGTGTCGCGCTGGAAAGTATTAAAAGTTTTGATGGGATAGATGATAAGCTAAAGACAATGAATTATCTTGATATCTCTAGCCAGCAATTATCGAAATTAACTGTGATGGTAGAAAAACTTCTAGAAACTGCAACGCTGGACAGTGAGAATTTAGAACTCAACAAGCAGAATTCAGATATAACCGGACTATTACAGCAGCTGGTCGATAAGCATAATTTGCAGAAAACAGGACAACCTATTCAATTTAACATAGATCCCACGACTATTGAAGCCTTTGTTGATGATTTCCATTTGGAAAATGCCCTAAATAATGTGTTGGACAATGCTATAAAATATGGAGGTGAAGCTATTTCGCTTACGTTAAATCAGGATGCAACACATGTTTTCATAACCATTTCTGATTCCGGAACCTCGCTCAAAAACATCAATAAAGATAGGTTATTTGAAAAATTTTATCGCGTTCCGAAAGGAAATACGCATGATGTGAAAGGTTTTGGAATCGGGTTGTATTATACCAAAAGAATTATTGAAAAACATGGTGGTCGCATTGAGCTGGATGTAAGTTCCGAATCAACCAACTTTAAAATCACGATTCCAAATGACTAAATTAACGACAATTTTACTGGCTGAAGATGAACCGGCATTGGGTCTGATCATCAAAGAAAGTCTAGAAACCAGAAATTTTAAGGTGATTTTATGTGACAATGGTGACAAAGCCTTGAAAGCCTATCACCAAGAGCAGCCAGAACTTTTGGTTTTGGATGTGATGATGCCCAAAAAGGATGGCTTTACACTGGCAAAAGAAGTAAGATCTATAGATGATTCGATACCAATTATATTTTTAACGGCGAAATCTCAAACGACTGATGTCGTTGAGGGCTTCAGTATAGGTGGCAATGATTATCTAAAAAAGCCATTTAGCATGGAAGAATTGATTGTTAGAATTCACAATGTATTAGATAGGAAGACAACTCAAAAAATTTCAGAAATAATGGTTTTGGGGAATTATACCTTTGATTTTACCAAACAGCTGCTTCAATTAAAAGGCGAAGACGCATTACAGTTAACCCATCGCGAAGCACAACTGTTGTTTCATTTAGTCAAAAATAAAAATCAGGTGCTAGATCGTACGTTGATTCTCAATAAACTCTGGGGCAACAATGACTTTTTTAGCGCCAGAAGTATGGATGTCTTTATCAGTAAGCTTCGTAAAAAATTGAACGCGGACGACACGATCCAAATTTTGAATGTGCGTGGATTTGGATATAAATTAGTTTGTTAGAAAATTGGATTGATTGTTGTACTTTTCAAATCACAATGAGATGGCTTCTATTTTTCTTCTTTTGGGTTCCTATCACCCTTTTTGCTCAAGAATCGGTTGAGGCAAAGCTGGTAAAATCTACTGATATCCAACTTCAGCAGATTGCTGGCATTGATAACTTTGGGATTATTTATCTCATTAAAGATAATGTCTTTCATAAAATAGATCAGAACAGCGATGTTACCTATAGCAATTGGCAACTTGGAAACATCACATCTGCCAATGCGTTCAATCCTTTAAAAATCAATCTTTTTTATAAAAATTTCAATACGGTCATCATACTCGATAATCGATTGGCAGAAATTTTTAAAATCGATTTTAATACCCTTCAACCTTATAAGTATATTTCGCACGTTTCCACGGGTTTTGACAATACGCTTTGGACTTTTAACATCGATTTACAGCAGTTGGAATTGTTTGATTATAAAGCCGGAAGCGTCCGTGTTGTTACCATGCCTGTGCAGTCAAACGTGTTGGACATCCAAAGCAATATCAATTTTTGTTGGTTGCTAACGGAAAAACATCTTTATAAATACAATTATTTTGGAAGCATTATTAGTAAAATTCCTAATGAAGGCATCACGGAAATCGCAGAAGACAACGGAAATTTAATCGTCAAAAAGAAGGGCAAACTACTTTATATGCCCAAAGATTCCGAAATATTTATACCGATTACAATCAACGAATTGTTAATAAATCAGTTTTTGGTAACCAACGAAACCTTGTATATTTACGACTCGAAAACACTTCATCAATACCAACTCAAAATCAATTAATTTATGCACGTTGCAATTGCCGGAAACATTGGCGCAGGAAAGACCACTTTGACCAAGTTATTGGCAAAACACTACAAATGGGAACCGCAATTAGAGGACGTCGTCGACAATCCTTATCTCGATGATTTTTATAACCAAATGGAGCGTTGGTCATTCAATCTTCAGGTGTATTTTTTGAACAGTCGGTTTCGTCAGGTATTGCAGATTCGCCAAAGCGGTAAGGAAATCATTCAAGACAGAACCATTTATGAAGATGCGCATATTTTTGCACCCAATCTTCACGCGATGGGCTTGATGACCAATCGTGACTATGAGAATTATCGTCAGTTATTTGATCTCATGGAATCGTTGGTCAAAGGTCCGGATCTATTGATTTATTTGAGAAGTTCCATTCCCAATTTAGTATCACAAATCCACAAACGTGGTCGTGAGTATGAAAACTCCATTAGCATAGATTATTTAAGTCGGTTGAACGAACGTTACGAAGCTTGGATTCATGGCTATGATAAAGGTAATTTGTTGGTTATAGATGTCGATACCATCGATTTTGTGACTAATCCTGAAGATCTGGGTTTTGTCATCAATAAGATCGATGCCGAAATCAACGGCTTGTTTTAATACCTTATCATTTTCCTAACATAATATTGTTTTGAATTATGTAATTTGCCCGCTACAATTTGACTTATGGCATCATTATATAACAATAAATACTATCATCGCGATTTATCTTGGTTGCGTTTTAACCATCGCGTCCTCCAAGAGGTTGCTGATAAACGCAATCCGCTATACGAGCGCATCAAGTTTATGGCAATTTTTTCGTCCAATTTAGATGAATTTTTCCGTGTTCGAGTTTCTGATATTCGTCAGATAAAGGATTTGGATAAACCACTTCGGAAAAAATTGATTACCAAGCCAAACGCGGTTTTAAAGGAAATCAAGATTCAGGTTCACAAGCTTCAAGAAGAATTTGGAAACTTATTCATCAATGAAATTATTCCAGATTTAGAGACTGAAGGTATTCATTTAATTGGTTATCGTGAATTCTCAAAATCTCAAAAAAAGGTTGCCGAAACTTATTTTGACGAAAAACTAGCAGATAAAATTGATTTGAAAGCGTCTTATTTCACATCAAAAGATTCTGTCTTTGTTGAAAATGAAAGTTCTTACATCACAGCGTCCCATTCGAAAGATAAATTCCAGGTCGTTCAGATTCCAAAGGATGAACCGCGTTTTTTTGTATTTCCATCTGAAGATGGCAAACATTATATCGCCTTCATTGATGATATCATAAAATATAATTTATATCGCTTACAGCCGAAATTAAATTTGTCTTATTACGCCATAAAAATTTCGAGAGACGCCGAACTTTATATCGAAGATGAATTTTCGGGGAATTTGATGGAAAAAATCAAGGAATCACTTCCCAAACGTGAAAAAGGTCAAGCGACCCGTATTTTAATAGATGGACGAATGCCAGAGGTGTTTCAGAATACACTGAAAAAGGCGTTGGATGTGACCAATGCTGACATCATGCTGGGCGGGAAATACCATAATTTCAGGGATTTTTTCAAATTTCCAAATCCTTCTAAAAAAGCATTATCATTTGAAGCGTTACCACCTTTAGATCATCCAGTTGTGAAAGAGTTTGATTCGATGTTTACAGCTATCGATACTAAAGATCAGTTGATGCACTTCCCGTATCAATCATTCGAGCCGGTCATTAAATTGGTTGAAGAAGCTGCTGAAGATCCAAATGTGAAAGTCATAAAAATGACAATGTATCGTCTGGCTGATGAATCGCGATTGAATACAGCCATTGCGAAAGCTGCCAAAAACGGCAAAAAAGTGGTTGTTTTTATCGAAGTCAAAGCACGTTTTGATGAGCACAATAACCTAAAGTGGGGCGATATCTTTAAAGAGAATGGTGCCCAAGTTCTATACAGCTATCCTGGCATTAAGGTGCATTCAAAGATATTGTATATCGAGAGAGAATTGGAAGGAGAAACGAATCGGTATTGTTATATCGGAACTGGAAATTTCAACGAAAAAACGGCAACGCTTTACACAGATTTTGGTTTGATGACCAATCATAAAAAAATCACCCAAGAACTCAATAAGATTTTCTTGGTATTGGAAGGAATCTTTATCGTTCCAAAAGCAAAAAAATTATTGGTGTCGCCCTTTACGATGCGTTATAGATTTGTGAGCTTGGTGGAGAATGAAATTCTAGCCGCACAAGCAGGGAAAGAAGCCTCTATTATCTTAAAGATGAATAGTCTTCAAGATAAAAATATGATTAAATTGTTATATGAAGCCAGTCAGAAAGGCGTTCATATCAGATTGTTGATTCGTGGTATGTGCAGTTTGGTGCCCGGAATAAAAGGTCAAAGTGAGAATATCTATGTTACCAGTATTCTCGACCGCTTCTTGGAGCATGGACGCATATATATTTTTGGACATGGAAGCGAGGAGAAGATGTACATCGGTTCGGCCGATTGGATGACACGGAACTTGAGCCATCGCATTGAAGTGGTTACACCAATTCTCGACCCTGACCACTTTAAGACCATTCGTGATGTCATTGATATTCAGTTGGCAGATAATGTCAAGGCTAGGGTTATTGATTCAAAGCAGAAAAATGTGTATGTGAAGAATGATGAGCCTGAAGTGCGCTCGCAATACGCGACTTATGAGTATTTTAAGAATTTAAGTTAGAAAAAATCGCCTATTTTATAAGCCCATTTTCTCTTGCATGCTCTATGGCATGTGTGCTGTTTTCAACAAGTAAAACAGGGACGGTTTTATAATTTTCATAGATACCTCTGACTCGTATCATTCTCTTTTTATGCTTAACGCTTCTTAGGTAGATAGCAAGAATCCGATCAGGATAGGCTTCGGCGATTTCAAGATATATGTCAGGATCGTGCTCCCCACTATCGCCAATCAAAATCAATTTTAAATCATTATACGTTTTGAGGATGTTAAGGATTTCCTTTTGTTTCTGTGGCTTTTCAGAGGTGTTTTTTCGGTTCATAAACACACCAAAATCACGAAGTAAAATCGGGCCTTTTGGAAAATTATTATTGTTTAAAAAGAATTCCAAATACCGATACATGTTCCAAGGGCTGTGGCTTACATAAAAAATAGGATTGCTTTGTTTCCCACTTTTTCCCCGGTGTAGCATGTGATAAAATTCTGCAGCACCTTCCAATGGCACACGACTTTTAGCTGTTTTAAAAAACGTATTATAGAGGACACGCCATTTTAAGGTGGACACTAATCCTGTATGCAAAATGGTATCGTCAATATCACTGGCCACGCCAAATGATTTGTCTTTGGACGGAATCAGCATTTCACCAGGAAACCTATTTTGTAATTGAATGACACGTGTTTTTGTAAAATCTTTATATGATAATTCAATACTCATCCATCCTTCTTCGTTGGTCATGGTATTTAAATTATCAATTTTTTGATCCACCAAAAAATAGCCTTCGTCATCAGTTTTGGTTTCAATAACCGTATTGTCGGATAATTTTAGAAGTAATTGTGTGTTCTTTATTTCATCCGTATCAAATCGTTTGTATGCATTTATAAGCAGTTTTATGGGGTGTTTTCCTTGTAAATCAATCGATTCGTCCTCCAAAGCCCGACCGCGTATATACAAATGCGAATTCGTTCCATAACTTTGGAACACAATAATCTGTAAAGGGTCTTTTTTGAACCAACTCATGCGACTAAAATAATAAATAAAAGAAAAGCCACATCGTTACATGTGGCTTTTTTATATGAAATAAACTTATTATTTATTCTTTTATTTATTCTTTTGTGATATCTAGTTTATGGATCACTTTTTCAACATTACCATCGCTGTTTACGTTTGATTTTTCAAAAGCTTCCAACTCTGCTTTTACTTCGGCTGCAGTTCCTCTGAATGTTTGCTCTTTAACAATAGTTTCTCCGTTTACTTCAGTCGAATAGATGATTTTAGCTACTGATGTATCTTCAGTAGAATCAATAATCGTTTCAATCTGAACATCATTGTTTCCTACTGCTGTCTCTACCGTATGGCCACCCAATATCGGCGCAATCACCAAACCAATCAAACAGGTTAATTTAATTAAAATGTTCATCGATGGTCCAGACGTATCTTTGAAGGGGTCACCAACAGTATCTCCAGTAACGGCTGCTTTATGAGCGTCAGAACCTTTATAAGTCATTTCACCATTAATCATTACGCCTGCTTCAAACGATTTTTTAGCGTTGTCCCAAGCACCACCAGCATTGTTTTGGAAAATAGCCCAAAGCACACCACTAACGGTCACACCAGCCATATAACCACCTAACATTTCAGCAATTGCCAAATGATTCATTCCAAAAATCATTGGAACAAATGCAATAACCAATGGAAATCCGATAGTCAAAACACCTGGAAGTACCATTTCTTTTAAGGAGGCTTCGGTAGAAATTGCAACACACTTATCGTATTCTGGTTTTCCTGTACCTTCCATAATCCCTGGAATCTCTCTAAACTGACGTCTAACTTCTTCAACCATTTCCATGGCAGCTTTTCCAACGGCATTCATTGCCAAAGCAGAAAACACCACTGGTACCATGCCTCCAACAAATAACATGGCTAAAACTGGCGCTTTAAAGATGTTGATACCGTCGATTCCTGTGAACGTTACATACGCAGCAAATAATGCCAACGATGTTAAGGCTGCAGATGCAATCGCAAATCCTTTACCTGTTGCAGCAGTTGTGTTTCCTACAGAATCCAAAATGTCTGTACGTTCTCTAACGATTGGTTCTTGTTCGCTCATTTCCGCGATGCCGCCGGCGTTATCAGAAATTGGTCCGAAAGCATCAATCGCCAATTGCATAGCAGTAGTCGCCATCATTGCAGACGCAGCCAAGGCAACTCCGTAGAATCCGGCGAATGCATACGATGCCCAAATAGCACCAGCAAATAAGAGAACAGAAGGGAACGTAGAAATCATACCTGTCGCTAAACCAGCGATGATGTTTGTTCCTGCTCCTGTACTTGATTGTTGTACAATTTTTAAGATAGGTTTTTTACCTAAACCTGTATAATATTCGGTTACCGAAGAAATGACAGCTCCAACAACCAATCCTACTAACGTCGCATAAAATACACGCATTGAGGATATTTCAATTAATCCCTCGCCAAAGAAATTCATTCGCATGGTTTCTGGTAACATCCAGGTGACCAATCCGAAACATGCAACAGCAACCAAAATAATCGAAGCCCAGTTACCTAAATTTAAAGCGCCCATGACTTCTGCTTCTTTGGCATCATTATTTTTAATTTTTACCAATAAAGTTCCAATGATTGAAATGATAATTCCAACACCAGCAATGGCCATTGGCAATAAAATAGGACCGATGCCACCAAAGGCATCACTAAAATTATAAGATACTTCATTTAAAGTTTCTTGATGGTACTTGATGATGTCTCTAATTACATAATTTCCAAGAACCATGGCGGCCAAAACTGTTGCTACATACGAACCGAATAAATCAGCTCCCATACCAGCAACATCACCTACGTTATCACCTACGTTATCTGCAATGGTGGCAGGATTACGAGGGTCATCTTCAGGTATTCCTGCTTCAACTTTACCAACTAAATCTGCTCCAACATCGGCAGCTTTTGTATAGATACCGCCACCGACACGAGCAAATAATGCAATGGATTCAGCTCCCAGTGAGAAACCAGCAAGGGTTTCCAAAACGATGGTCATGTCCATGGTATTCGTCCATGTGCTGTCCATAAAGAACCAAAAGAAAAATATGAAAAATAAAGTCAATCCCAATACAGCCAAACCAGCAACACCCAGACCCATTACTGTTCCACCTCCAAAAGAAATTTTAAGGGCGTTTGGTAAACTTGTACGAGCCGCTTGTGTGGTTCTTACGTTTGTTTTTGTGGCTATTTTCATCCCGATATTTCCTGCAAATGCAGAAAAAACAGCGCCGAAAATAAATGCAACAACGATGAGCCAATGCGTGGTAGGAACAAAATAAGAAACGGCTGCCAATGCGATACTCACAATCACGACAAAAATCGCTAAAAGTCTGTATTCAGCATTCAAAAATGCCAAAGCACCTTCGTAGATGTGGTCCGAAATTTCTTTCATCTTGCCATCTCCGGCATCTTGTTTCATTACCCAAGATTTTTTTACGAGCATGTAAACTAATCCTAATAATGCCAAAGCAATTGGCATATAAATCATCATTGATTCCATATTGGTTATTTAATTTTAGTTAATATTTTTGATGGTTAAAAGTAGTAAAATAGAATTAATTATGGAATCTTTAAAAAAACCGAGTGAATTTTACAAAAAAAAGAATCCCGCAATCTTCGCAGATTTCCATAAACTCAATTGAGATCAATTATGGAAATCCGCAAAAATGCGGGATATTGATTGTATTATTTGAGCTTATAACAACTTAAATAGTAAAATTGCCATTCCTTTTATGCTCGCTATTCTCATAACGCTCTATACATTTATTTAGAATTTCGTAGGCCTCGGCTGCAGTTCCCCAACCACCTACATCTACTTTTTTCTTTTCAAGATCTTTATACACCTGGAAAAAATGCTCGATTTCCTTGATTTGATGTGGGTTCATATCTGATAAATCGTTTAAACTATTCCAGATGGGATCCGACATCGGTACACAGATCACCTTTTCATCATTTCCTTTTTCATCAGCCATATGGAACACTCCAATAGGTTTTACTTCAACAACACACATAGGAAATGTTGGTTCTGTCCCGAGGACCAAAACGTCCAATGGATCGCCATCAAGGGCCAACGTTTCAGGAATAAAACCGTAATCAGCTGGATACATCATCGATGAAAAAAGCAAACGATCAAATCTTATTTTTTTTAGTTCAAAATCATACTCATATTTATTTCGGCTTCCTTTAGGGATTTCGATGAGTACATCGAAGGTTTTACTTCCATTTGCTGTCATTTCAAATTTTATTTTAAAAATCCCACGCTGTATTGGGATGTTGTTATTTAAGTCGTTTTTTTTCCGACTGCAAATATAAGCAAGTGTTTGGGTTACACAATTTCATGTTACGAGAATTTAAATTATTCCTAATATTTTGAAATATGCTTTGTTAATCGTAAAACTCATTAATAAAATTGAAGTAATTTGTAAAAACTTTTAAATTATATGGCTTTAAAACCTTTATATTTAAATAAAACGAATATGCGATATGTGATTTGTTTCCTGATTATAACCTCATTTACGGTGAATGCTCAAGATTTAAGTACCTATCAATGGAAGAACCGCATAGTGTTGGTGATTGGAAAAAGTTCAGACCATTCAAACTTTAAGAATCAACTTCAGCTTTTAAAGAATCATACGGTAGAACTCGAAAACAGGAAGTTAGTTGTGTTTCAAATCACACCCAACTCCTTTAAAGAGGGAATTAAGGAAACTACTGTAGAACATAAATCAACGGAACTTTATAATACGTATGCTACCCAAGACGAAAATTTTGAAGTCATTTTAATTGGTCTAGATGGCGGTATCAAATTGAGGGTATCGGAGATAGTGACTACGAAATCCCTCTTTTCAACCATTGATAGAATGCCTATGCGCCGTTCAGAACTTAATCGTAACGATCAGCCTTAAAATCAAGAAACACTGCTTTTTATAAAATGTCGGTACCGTACAATTATGGCATGCCACTATCGGTTCGTTTCATTTTACGCTTAATTTTGTCAATAGCGTTTTCAATGGATTTTTCTGGCTCTATTAAATTATACCGTCCCCAAAAATCTGGATCCGAAAACCCAGAAATTCTGTCAGCTAGCACCATATTAGGACGTAAACGCTCTTTGTTCGTCACAGGCTTTTCTGCGGTGGAGATCGTCCAGTCAGTGATGGCCATTTCGCTGGCAACGGAATATAATTGATTGAATATTTTGCCTTTTTTATTCACCTTAAACGTCAAATTAACGCTTCCGTATCCGTAAAGCCATTTGCCGTCTTTTTCCCTGTAGTTAACTTTATATATCGCTTCTGTTGGAGATACAACCACATCTCTTGGTTTTTTCTCAACCAGAAAATCATCAGCGGCTTTATTCCCGTCCAAATCTAGATTATAAGAGGCGCTTATCAATGCCACTGAAGCGACATCAATATATAATGTACCAGAATAACCCAAAGATGTGATGAATTCTTTTTGTTTAAACTGTACGACATAAACCGGTCTATTATTTACACTCGTTGGTTTATCAAACGTATAATCATAATCTTCAATTGATTCTTCAGTGAAAATATATTCTGGATACTTCATTATGTCTAGATATAAGGTCGAAAAAGGCCCGCCTTGCAACTTAAAGGAAAGAGTGTCCAATCGTTTGTAATTTGTGCTTTTTCTAGCTTTATGCAATTTCATTTCGTCTTTTTGATTGGACGCGTACGGCTTTTTATAAAGGTCGACAACAGCTTCCGTAAGTGACACGTTGGTGTTTCTTCTTTTTATAGTCTCACGATAAAATGCGGTCATTAGAACAGTTTCATTTTGACTGTTTTTTGATTTTTCTTTAAATATCTTTCTGACCAATAGTCCAGGATCTTTATAAGCCGTTAAATTCACTTCAGAGAGCTCCATGACATTTTCATCAAGCATAACTTCTAAATTGGAATTTTTAAAACTTGTTATCGGTAATTCTTTTGATCTGAAGCCGATTAAAGTAATGACCAGTGTCTCTGATTGGTTGTTGTTTTCAATTTTCAAATTGAAAATTCCTTCCGAATTAGTGACTGTAGATATGTTAGTGCCTTTTAGGTTGACAATGACTGATTCTAAAGGTTTTTCTGTAGCGCTATTCAAAATAGTGCCCTTTAGTTCTATCATACTATCTTGGCCAACTACAGATGATGCCATTAAAAATAGCATCAAAATCGCGGCAAAATTTCTCATCTTATTTTTGGATATCTTTTTCATAACACATGGTTTTTGTCAGTTAAAAACTTGAAGCTTCTTTACCTATAAATATAATCATTATTGGTTTGATATCTAAATATTTAGGAAGAAATAATTTAAATAATATTTAAATATTTTCTATTTAATATCCATTGAATCAAATTTTGCATGTAAGGTTAAAATTTCGAGAAAGCTTGTCAACAACTAACTACAAAATTGGTCAGGCTTCAATGTAATGTAGCGGTCTTGATAGTTATAAATTTAAAAAGGGTTAGGGTTTTTTGTACGTTTGACTTGTTGGTGTTAGTGTTGTGCGGTTTTTATCGTAATTCTGACGACTTCATTGTTATATTTTTGAATAAGCAGTTTCAAACAGAATATGAAATTGTAACAACGCTTTATCGAACAGGTGGTTTACCCATAGATAGCTATATCAAAAATTAAACCCAAAACTACCGGTCACTCCAAAATCGCGGGCTACTGGCGAATCTTTGTAATTACCTCTAAAGTTGAAATCCAAACGGAAGATTTTGAAAATATTACCAACACCGACACTGTATTCATAATAGATCTGATCTGTTGGTGCAACATAGACTAGTCCGCTAGCATTCAGATCACGATTCCCTTGGGATATATCTCCCCAAACACCTCGGATGCCTACAATTTCACGAAGATTATATTTTCTCAAAAAAGGGACTCTTGAGAAAAACCGTCCATTAAAATTATGTTCAAGATGCACGGAGGCGTAAGTGTCGGTTACAAACTCATAAAAATCGAGTTGCGAAAAAGTGTTATAAATAGAGAAGTACGATTGGTTCCCTGGAACGACACTTAAGAGTCCCAATGGGACATCGCCAAAAGTTTTCCCAACTTCTATAGTTGACGTTAAGCGACCGATGCCTCCCAAAGACCAGGGTTGTACATACGATCCCTGAACTTTGGTGTAATCAAAATCGCTGCCAAACACACCTTTATCACCACGCGTAACAATGGCGAAAAGACTGGCAAAATTATCATTTGCGGTGCGACGTTCCACTCCAAAGCCAGTCATTTTGCGACCGGGGTAATAGGAGATGGATAAGGCATTCTCATATTGCTGAATGGCTGATTCCGTTGTGGTCTGTGCCTCATTGGTATAATAATCCAGACTAAAGGTGGGCGACGCAGATTCTAACGTACGATAAGTACCACTCAATCTAAAATTCAGGTTTCTTGTGGGTTCTAGTTCTATGGAAGCCGTGGTAAGATTAACATCGGTTAATTTGTCATTAACACTAGTATTCACGACGGCGGAAGACGCTAAACTTCTTCCTAAAACATCTGTGGAAGAGGTTAAATTAGCTCCGACCTGTTCAACATCGCGTCGATTTCCTGCAGAGATGATCAGTCGGCTCTTTTTATCAAGAAGCCATTTGCCCGAAATGCCATATTTGAATTTGTCGTCTCTAAACCCATAGGCCAAGTAGCCTTCAATTCTCCATAAATCATTTTGTCCAAAATACGTCCGCCCGCCCGTACGAAGGCGAACACCTTCCACTGCGTTATTACCAAATGTGGCAAAAATAGGACCGTAATCGAGATTGAGACTAGGAAATTCTAC
>JBBSOJ010000032.1:0-18837 GCA_038259855.1 Flavobacteriales bacterium | reverse complement strand
TTTATGTCGAGTGGTGTCAGTGATTTTATTTCCTCTTCAGAGTACTGTAGATTTGAAAGCGCCCCTTCGTTGCTATAGTTAAACAGGAAAGTTTCCGCATCGAATGTGTAGATTTCATTCAAACTTTTTTCCAAGGTTCTCTGTAGAATATTTTTCTCTACTTCTGCCACCTTTCTCAAGGTGATATCAAAGCGAATGGCTAAATATTGAATAGGCTTATTGTCGTCACCCAAAAAAGGTACAATGGTAGTATCTACCCAATAGTAAGATCCACTTTTTGTTTTATTTTGAATTTCACCTCGCCATACTGCCCCGGATGCTATAGTGCTCCATAACTCTTTGAAAAATTCTTTTGAATGGTAATCGGAATTAATCAGTCGATGCGTCTTACCGATTATGTCACTTCTGTCATATTCTGAAACGTCGCAAAAGTTATCATTAACAGAAGTGATAATGCCTTTTTTATCGGTAAACGCGATGATGGCTGATTGGTCTAATGAAAATTTGTAATCTTTTAAAGTTTTTAGACTTTTCTCCAATTCAAGAACAGCTATTTTACGTTCATGTATGTCCTGAAAACTTCCATAGACTTTGGTGCATTTACCATTTAAAAACTGGGCTTCACCTATAACGCGTACCCAGGTTTCATTCTGTTTTGCAGTAATTATCACAACTTCCAAATCAAATGGCTCCCCAGAGTTGACACAGTTTTCTAGCGTCTCTTGCACCAACTGATGAAAATCTTTACGATAGAAATTTTTGGTTTTTTCAATGGTAGGTTCATAAGAATCGGGATCAGTTTCATGGATTTGATGAACCTTTTCGGACCAAAACATGGTTTTATTGGCCATGTTTATTTCCCAACTTCCAATTTTAGCTAAACTCCCGGCTTGCCGATTCAATTCTCTTAATTTCTTTTCTTCGGTGATGTTTTTCGCTACGGCATATATAGTCCTATGCTCTTGTGATGCAGTCGCCGTCCAACTCAACCAAAGCGTTTCACCCTCTTTTGTAATGTATCGGTTTTCAAAATTTTTGACATCCTTACCTTCGTGCAGACCTTGTAGCTTTTCTTCCGTGTGCCGTCGATCTTGTTCATGTATAAAAGATTGGATAGGATTTGAGCGCATCTCTTCTAAAGAATATCCGAGTAACTCTAAACCAGCTGGATTGATGCGTTTTATATATCCATCAAATCCCGCTAGAAGAATCATGTCAGGTGTAAAATTGAAAATCTGGGAAAGCTCTATCTCAATTTTTTTGCGACTAAGTTCCATCCCAATCGTTGTCTCCAGTTTTTGTAAAAGTTCTGAATATAAAGTTAGAGATGATTTTGTTTTTTCTGTCCCTAAAAGTAAAACACCAATAACGTCGTCTTTATCTTTTAGAGGAACGCCCATCATTGCAACAATGCCTGCTTTGAGTGCGGCAGATTTTCTTGAAGCCAGCCATTCACCTTCTACATTGCTCCAAACTTCTGTTTTCTTATGCTCCCATATATGGCCAGGCATTCCCTCTCCCAAAGCACAGGATTTTACGTGTTTTGTAGCTTTGTAAAAAGCACTTCCAGCTTTTCCATCCACATACTTGGCGACACGATTGATCACTTTGGCATCAATTGCAGGTAGCCAGATTTCAGCTAAATCAAAATCGCCAAATTTTGTGATATGCTCGCATAGGTTCGTTAGACATTCCGTAAGGTCATTGTCAATCTTTCGATGGAAAATATCACTTATTTTAGTAATGAGTTCGTTTTCAATTTCCTTTACTTTTTGCTCGGTAACATCCCGCTCAATAGCGATCCAATGAGTGTAAATTCCCTGATCATTTGGCACGGGTGTCACCGTGAAATTGATCCAGAATTCTTCACCATTTTTTTTATAATTGACGGTGGTCAATTCATAAGGTTCCCAGTTGCGTAGCGACTGTCCTAGTTTAGCAAGCGCCTTTCTATCAGAATTAGGTCCTTGAAGAATGCGTGGTGTTTTACCAATTACTTCTTCCGGCTGATACCCCGTCATTTTAGTAAAAGCCTCATTGGCAAAAATAATTTTAGGTCCAGGCGGGTCTTGAGGTTCTGCTTCAGTAATTAAAATAGCATCACTGGTATTTGTGACGACGCTTTCAAAAAGTCTTAATTTTTGTTCCTCTTTAATTTTATCAGTGACGTCTCGTGAATTTGCTACAATCCCATTGACGGACGGATTTTCTATCATGTTTGTCAGCACGGTTTCAATCCAGCGCCATTCGTTTTCGTGAATTTGAAAACGAAACGGTTCTAAATAAACCTTTTTTTCATTCGCTATAAGTTGTAGACTGCTTTTGGCTTTTTCTAAATCGTCTGGATGAATGAAATCCAAAGCGTTTCTCCCAATAAATTCATTTGGCGCCATGTTAAGAACTGAAATGCTTGTCGGGCTGACATACGTATACAGACCGTCTGCATCTAGTATGGCAATTAGATCTGAACCTTCTTGGACTAACGCTTTAAAACGTTGCTCACTCTGAAGGATTTTATTTTCCTGTTCTATTTTCTCTGTGATATCGCTCGAATTCACGATAATACCGTTCACAGCAGGATTTCCCAACATATTTGTTAGAACCGTTTCCACCCATCGCCATTCATTTTTGTTGTTTTTTGCACGGTACGGCGCCATCACAATTTTTTCCTCGATCGTGATCTTTTTCAAATAGTCTAACGTTTGTTGGTAGTCATCGGGATGGATAAATTCAAAAGCATCTCTGCCAATAAATGTTTCTGGCGGTATCCCTGTTATGGCTAAACTTGAAGGACTCATGTAGGTGTAATAGCCCTTGGTATCAATGATGGCATAAAGATCTGAGCCTTCCTGAACGAGCGCCTTAAATCGTTGTTCACTCTCAATAATTTTTCTTTCCTGCTCAAGTTTTTCACGTCCATCCCTAGCGACAGCAAACATAAGTTTCGAAGTTTCATCCCATCGAACTGACCATAAATTATATGCAAGCCTACCATCTTTCTTTACATACCGATTGTCAAACGATCTTACTTCTTCACCATTTAAAATGGCATTGGCAATCAACATGGTTTTAGGAATATCTTCTTCCATTACTAAATTAATATAGGGGACGCCCCTTAATTCCTTTGGTGTGTATCCCCATAATCTTACAGCCGCTGCATTGACATGAACGAAATTTCCTGCCTCATCGATAGTACAAAACACATCCAATGAAGCATCCATGAGCTGATTGGCTTCAGATCTCTGCTTTGCTAAGTCTGTGATGTCTTTTGATTGGCATGCGACGGTTGTGATTTTGCCGTTTTCTTCAGTGATTGGCGTGAATGTGATTTGACAGTACTTGATGTCATTTGACTTGGAGTGATGATAGGATTCTTCAATCTCAAGATGTTCTCCTTTTAATGCCCTCTCATAATAGTCCCTCCATTTATCATTTTCGGTTTTGTCAATGGAATCGATAAAAACAGAATCGTTTACAGCCTTTTCAGTATTCGTAATGTCTTTCATGAAAGCGAGATACGACTTGTTCGCATAGATCAGCTTAAAATTGAAGTCAATAATCCAGATGAGGTCCTCACTTTGTTCTAGAAAGATCGTGGCAGGCGGAAGGTGTTTCATGATTTGGAAGACTCTTTGCGATTAGTAGCTTTGGGGCTCAAAAAAGTAAATATAATATTTATGTTTTTAACTCTGCTAGTCGTTTGTTAAATAAGTTCGACTATTTTTGTGCTTAACCTATATACTTTAAAGTTAGTAAATTAAGTGTGAAATGAAAAAAACTTTTCAGATTAGTAATGGTTTAGCGTTATTGGTGACCATATTTATAAACTACCTTTCCAATACTGGCGCTATCAATAATACAACCATTGGTGAACTTTCCAATGGGTTGAGGTCTCTTTTTACACCAGCCGGTTATGCTTTCGCAATCTGGGGGTTTATCTATTTATTACTGCTGGGGTTTATCTTTTATCAAGGACGAAGTTTATTTGTAACAGTGAGAAATGACGATTTTATTTTAAAGATTGGTTGGTGGTTTGTCATTTCATGTGCAGCTAATAGTGCTTGGGTGTTTGCATGGTTATATGGTTATACTGGACTTTCTTGCCTATTCATTTTTATACTGTTACTGTCTTTGCTAAAGATTGTAATGAACAATGCCATGGAATTGTGGGATGCGCCTATTTCTGTGATTGCTTTTTTATGGTGGCCATTTGTATTTTACAGTGGTTGGGTCACCGTGGCAAGTATTGCCAATGTGTCTTCATGGTTAGTTAAATTAAGTTGGGATGGCTTCGGTATTTCCGAAACGGTTTGGACCATTGTCATGATCATTATTGCAACGGTAATTAATTTAGCGGTGACGTGGACTAGGAATATGAGAGAGTTTGCACTTGTTGGAGCTTGGGCGCTCAGTGCCATTGCGTATGCCAATTATGAAGCCAATATGACCATCGTGTATGTGGCGGCTTTCACCGCATCGCTTCTTGTTGTCAGCAGTATGATCCATGGTATTAAAAACCACGATACCAATCCCATGAAAAAATGTATGGAGTATCTTAATAAATGAATAATATCAGACAAACTAGACGTCTTGTATAGAACAGTCTTTTTAAAATTGAAACTGATTTCAGACTTCAAAACTCATTGATAATGACAAAAAAAAATCAGACTATATACATCATTGGAGCTGGTATCAGTGGACTTATAGCGGCTAGAGTTTTGGAGGAGCATGGATTTAGCCCTTTAATTTTCGAAGCAACAGACCGTGCAGGAGGCCGTGTGAAAACGGATATTATTAACGGACACTTTTTAGATCATGGCTTTCAGGTGCTCCTGACGTCCTATCCTGCTGCTCAGCACTATTTGGATTACGATGCGTTGGAATTGAAAACTTTTTTACCCGGTGCCTCAATTTTTAAAAATGGTAAACAAAGTAGTATTGGAGATCCTTTGAGAGATCTATCATTACTGATACCAACCGTTTTTTCCACTATCGGAAGCCTTTCAGATAAACTAAAAATCTTGAAGCTCAATCTTTATTTAAAACAAAAAGAGCTTACAGCCATCTTTTCTGAAAAAGAACAAACAACCTATTCCTATCTAAAAGCCTATGGTTTTTCGGAAGCGATTATAACTAATTTTTTCAAACCTTTCTTTAGCGGAATTTTCCTTGAAAACAAGCTTGAGACCTCCAGCAGGATGTTCGAATTTGTTTATAAAATGTTTGGTGAAGGGGATGCAGCGATTCCCAAATTGGGTATGGAGGCCATTCCTAAACAATTGCAACAAAGTTTAAAGAATACGAAGTTTCAATTCCATACAAAAGTCATGTCCATCAGCGATGGTGAGATTATCTTAAATAATGGCGACTGCTTAAAAGGTGATGCTATCATTGTTGCGACCGATGCTAGTCATTTAGTCCCAGGGACAGATCTTCCGTCGGTCGAATGGAAGTCCTGTGAAACCTTTTATTTTGAGACAAGCACTAGAGTCATCACCAAAAATCTCATTGGTCTTCTGCCTGAAGCTGGCGCACTGGTGAATAATATTAATTATCTCATTAATTCGGAGAGCAACCCAAAATCTTCAAAACCTATTATTTCCGTTACTGTGGTAGACTCGAAAAACATGTCTCATGATGATCTTTTAGAACAGGTGAAGCAAGAATTGAAACAGTACTGTAATATTGAATGTATTGGACTATTAAAACACTTCTCAATCCCAATGGCATTGCCGAATTTGACGAATCTGAAGTACGAACTGACTCCAGCTGAAACCAAGATTTCAGATACCGTTTTCTTGGCAGGCGATACGCTTTTGAACGGCTCTTTAAACGCCGCTATGATTGCGGGAGAGCGAGCTGCGTTAGGCGCAGTCAAGGCACTTTCAAGTTGATAAAAATCTAATTCGCGAAACAAATTGAATGCTACTTAACTTTTGATTTTGTGTTCTTCAATTCTTTCGCAATAAGACTGATTTTTAAGCTTTCAATGTTCGCTAAATTGGTGATCCTTTGGTATGTCTCAAAGAGGACCGCACCTTCTTATACTTATTCATAGGTATTATTGTGACATTTTGACATTTTATCAATAATGGCAGTACTTTTGCCAACTTGCTTACAGATATTAAAGTGTATACACTATGAGCGATAAAAATAAAAATGAACATATCGAAGAAGATGATTTTGATATGGATATAAAGGATGCAACACAGGTTGAAGAGCGATCCATTGAAGAGCAACTAACTGAAGAGGTCGCCAAGGAAAAGGATAAATTTCTTCGACTGTTTGCCGAATTTGAAAACTACAAGCGACGCACGGCTAAAGAACGCATGGATTTGTTTAAGACGGCAGGACAAGAGGTCATGGTGTCCATGTTGCCGGTTTTAGATGATTTTGAACGCGCGTTATTTCACACTGAAGATGACAAAGAAGCAGAACATTTGAGAAAAGGCGTGGTGTTGATTTATCAAAAACTACTTTCAACATTAGAAAAAAACGGATTGACTAAAATGGAACTTTCTAAAGGAGACATTTTCAATTCTGACGATCATGAAGCTATTACCCAAATCCCGGCACCATCAGATGATCTTAAGGGTAAAATCATTGACGTGGTTGAAAAAGGGTACAAATTGGGTGATAAAATTATCCGGTTTCCTAAAGTGGTCATTGGGTTTTAAGCATTAGATTAAAAATGTCCCGAGGTCTCAATATGATGACTTCGGGATTCAATTATTATAAATTTCCCATGAACGGAAATTAATACAGCATAGATGAAAGAAGATTATTACGACATACTGGGGATTGCAAAAGGTGCGAGTTCTGATGAAATAAAGAAAGCGTATCGCAAGATGGCTCTGAAATACCATCCAGATAAAAACCCAGATAACAAAGAGGCTGAAAATAAGTTCAAGAAGGCGGCAGAAGCTTATGAGATCTTAAGCAATCCTGAAAAGAAATCCCGATACGATCAATTTGGTCACCAAGCCTTTGAAGGTGGCGGCGGATTTGGCGGCGGGGGCATGAACATGGATGATATCTTTAGCCAGTTTGGTGATATTTTTGGTGGTGCGTTCGGCGGCGGTGGCGGCGGTTTTAGCGGTGGCTTTGGTGGCGGACAACGACGCGTCAAAGGAAGTAACTTACGCATACGAATTACAATGACGCTCGAAGAAATTGCGAACGGTGTTGAGAAAAAATTAAAGGTCAAACGTAAAGTTCAAGCGGAAGGCACCACATATAAAACATGTGCTACTTGCCAAGGTCAGGGGCAGGTCATGCGTGTGACCAATACGATTTTAGGTAGAATGCAAACCGCATCCACATGTCCGAGCTGTGGAGGTGCTGGTCAGACCATCGACCAAAAACCTGCGGATGCCGATGCGCAAGGATTGATTACAAAAGAAGAAACAGTATCAGTGAAAATACCTGCTGGTGTTGTAGATGGTATGCAGCTAAAGGTTACTGGAAAAGGAAATGATGCACCTGGCAATGGCATCGCAGGAGATTTGTTGGTGGCCATTCAAGAGGAAGACCATGCCACATTAAAACGTGAAGGTGACAATTTACATTATGATATGTACGTGAGTTTACCTGATGCTGTTTTGGGAACTTCAAAGGAAATTGATACGGTTACCGGGAAAGTCAGGATTAAAATAGACGCCGGTGTTCAATCTGGTAAAATATTGAGACTTCGTGGCAAGGGAATTCCGAGCATCAACGGGTATGGAAAAGGTGATTTGCTAGTTCATGTTAATGTATGGACGCCTAAATCTTTAAACAAGGAACAAAAAGATTTCTTCGAAAAAATGAAGAATGATGAGCATTTTGAACCAAGCCCTGATGGTGATGACAAGTCTTTTTTTGAAAAAGTAAAAGATATGTTTTCCTAAAAAAGGGTTATTTGATAAAAAACACTATATTTGAATATCACTAATTAATTTTAGTGATATTTTTCTTTTTCATAGCAATTTTTTCCCATCCTTGATTTATTAAGGGTGGGTTTTGCTTTTACACCATTTGCTACATTAGTTCTCATCTTGAATAAGTTAACATTTACTTGGTTTTCGATACTCTATATAATTTCAATTATAATACCTTTACCAGCTAACTGAACAGTTTAATTCAATTTCAAATCCCGCTCATGAACGATGTATTGGTGGCCGATAGTGTTTCAAAACATTATGGAGATTATAAAGCATTAAATAATGTTTCTATCACCGTACCCAAAGGCAGTATTTTTGGGCTTTTAGGTCCGAATGGTGCTGGCAAAACCACACTGATTCGTATTATCAATCAAATCACCATGCCAGACCAAGGCCGTATTCTTTTGGATGGTGCGCCCTTAAAACCCAATGACATTCAGGATATTGGTTACCTTCCCGAGGAACGAGGATTGTATAAATCCATGAAGGTGGGAGAACAGGTCTTATATCTCGCACAATTAAAGGGCATGTCTAAACAGGATGCTAAAGATCGATTGAATTATTGGTTCGATAAATTGGACATTGGGGCCTGGTGGAACAAAAAAATACAGGAATTAAGTAAAGGTCAAGCGCAAAAAATTCAGTTTATTGTTACAGTTTTGCACCGACCAAAATTGCTCATTTTTGATGAGCCTTTTTCAGGGTTTGATCCTATTAACGCCTCCTTGATAAAAGACGAAATCTTACAATTACGCGATGAAGGTGCCACCGTGATCTTTTCTACACACAGAATGGAATCTGTTGAGGAATTATGTGATCATATTGCCTTAATCCATAAGTCGAATAAAGTACTTGATGGTAAATTGAATGATATCAAACGTCAGTATAAGACCAATACCTTCGAAGTTGGTTTACAGACTTCCAATCCTGAAGCCGTGATTGCCTCCATAAAAAACACCTTCGAGATCCTTCCATCTACCTTTAAGAATTTGAATGACGATTTGAAGATGAATATAAAATTGCCAGAAACGATGCGATCGAATGATCTTCTGTCATTTTTGACATCAAAAGCCGAAGTGCACCATTTTGTGGAAGTGATACCAAGTGCCAACGATATTTTCATTCAAACCGTTAAAAATAATTGATATGAATCATTTACCGCTTATCATTAAACGGGAATATTTAACAAAAGTTCGCAATAAGTCCTTCATCATCATGACCTTTTTGAGTCCCATGATCATGATCGGCTTGATTGCACTGGTCGCCTATTTATCGCAACTCAATACTAGTGAGGATCGTACCATTTCGGTTTTGGATGAAACGGGATTGTTACAGTCTGTCTTTACCGATTCCGAACACACCTATTACCATTATCTTACCGATATTAGTTTAGAGAATGCCAAGGATTTAGTGACTTCTAAAGAAGAGTATGGTTTATTGTATGTGCAAAAAAGCTCGGACTCGAGTCAATTGTATACGAATGTTAGATTTTATTCAGAAGACTCGCCGTCGTTGACAATCATATCCGATTTGGAAGATAAAATCGAAAAAAAGCTTGAAGATGAGAAATTGATTCAGGACGGCGTTGATATTGAAAAAATAAAAGCCTCAAGAACCAGGGTCAGCATTGCGCAAGAAAGTTTTCTTGGTGAGAAAACTTCAAAAGTAGACAGCTATCTAAAATTGGCATTTGGAGGGGCTGCAGGATACCTCTTATTTATGTTTATCATTATTTATGGAAACATGATCATGAGGAGTGTGATTGAGGAAAAGACCAGCAGAATCATAGAAATCATCATTTCTTCAGTAAAACCCATCCAACTGATGATGGGGAAAATAATCGGTACGTCTTTAGCCGGTGTCACACAATTCGTAATATGGATCATCCTTGGAGGTGTTATGCTGTTTGTGGTGTCTGCCATTTTTGGGGTTGATTTCTTGGAAATTCAAACACCTCAAAAAGCGATGATAGAGCAAGCGATGGCATCTTCGGAAGCACAGAACATGGCACAAGATGTGTTTACAGCGTTCACTAATTTGCCTTTGCTCAATCTATGTTTAGCATTTTTATTCTTCTTCCTTGGAGGATTTTTACTATATAGTTCTTTATATGCCGCTATTGGTGCTGCTGTTGACAATGAGACCGATACCCAACAATTTATGATGCCGATCATCATGCCACTAATATTGGCGGTATACGTTGGTTTTTTTACGGTTATTGAAGATCCGCATGGCACAGTGTCTACCGTCTTTTCATTTATACCATTTACGTCACCTGTAGTCATGTTGATGAGAATTCCTTTTGGAGTTCCGATTTGGCAACAAATAGTATCGTTTATACTATTGATTTCTACATTTGCGTTTACTGTTTGGTTTGCCGCCAAGATCTATAGAGTCGGAATTTTGATGTACGGTAAGAAACCAAGCTACAAGGAATTATTCAAATGGTTAAGATATTAATTTCATGAACGATCTTTTCAGTTTTTTAAATGACGAGTACCATCTAGGAAAGCAAATTATTATTAGTCCTAGAGACCTCATCATTTTAATTCTCGTACTGATTGTCGCCACAGTCATTTTGCGGCTGATCAGAAAACTGGCCACAAGAAACTTACCCTATGAGGATAAGCAAAAATTCAAGGCGGTTTTTAGTTATGCACGGTGGCTTATTTATGTCATTATCTTTCTTATAACCTTACACTCTCTGGGCGTAAACGTCACTGGTATTTTCGCTGCTTCGGCCGCTTTGTTGATAGGTATCGGTCTGGCACTTCAAACCTTGTTTCAGGATATTATTTCTGGTGTATTTATCTTAACGGATCAATCCGTGCATGTTGGTGACATTATAGAGATTGATGGTAAAGTGGGTCGCGTAGTGGAGATTAAACTGCGTACGACACGAGCCGTAACGGTCAATAATAAGGTATTGATCATTCCGAACCATCTTTATTTAGAGAACAGCTTGTATAACTGGACGCAGAATGGAACGACAACGAGAGAATTTGTTGAAGTTGGGGTAGCCTACGGAAGTGATGTACAATTGGTGAAAAAATTGTTATTGCAAGCAGCATCATTGCAAAAGGATGTTTTGGAGATTCCTGAACCATCCGTTTTGTTTAGCGATTTTGGAGAAAGTTCATTGAATTTTAGGGTGGCATTTACGGTGAATGACAGTTTCAACGTAAGGCTTCCACAGAGTGAAATAAGATTTGAAATTGATCGTTTATTCAGAGAGCATAATATCAGCATTCCATTTCCACAAAGAGATATTCATGTTATCGAAAGAAAATTGCCCCCAAATAAATAAATTTTATGAACCAAATACATCGTATCCTATTACTTGTTTCAATAATGGTTGGAGCAAGTTTGTTTCAAGCTAATGCCCAATCGAGTGATTTATTGCGTGTGGAATATCTTAATATCCCAAATCCCAGTTCTAAAAATACCATCCAACGATATCGCATTTTTATGCAAGCACCTCTCAAAGTCAGCGAAGGAAACTACGTGATTATAGGAGCGGAATATCGGTATATGGATTTAGAATTTAACGATGTGCCTTTTAATACAGACGATCTAAATTCGGTTCAAAACATTGAAGCAAGTTTGGGCTATCTTCACATGTCAAAGACCACCAACTGGATTTATGCTGGAAACTTGGGCGCGCGAATTTCTTCCAATTTTGAAACTACCTTAACTTCTGATGATTATATCTATGTAGGGAGAGTGTACGCCATTCGCGATCGAACGGATCCTGGGAAATCAAAAAAGCCCGACCGATTGATTTTAGGTTTGGAATATTCCACTACGCCAGGCCGAAACTTCCCATTACCAATCATCAACTATTATAGAGAATTTGCACCAGATTGGACTTACACTTTAGGGGTGCCAAAAACCAATGTGCGTTATAAATTTGATACTAAAAATCATGTACAAGCCTTTGTAACATTGGATAATGTCCATGCCAACATCCAAGGAAATAAAGTGGTGGGTGACCGCATTGCAGAACACATCAGTATGACCATTGTAATAGGTGGTTTGGGATATGAGCATTACTTCACAAAACATTTGTTATATTACGGCTACTTGGGCTATTCGTTTTCAGATGACTACCGTTTAAGAACAGATACCAGAGAGGACATTGTTAAGATAGAGGAAAAGAATTCTCCTTATTTTAGAACAGGAATTAAATTTAAATTTTAGAAATGCCAAAAATACTTATCATTGAAGACGAAGCAGCCATTAGAAGGGTGTTGACAAAAATACTCACTGAAGAAAATGATACCTATGAGGTAGAGGAAGCGGAAGATGGACTCGTGGGCATGGAGAAAATCAAGAAAGAGGACTACGATTTGGTCTTATGCGATATCAAAATGCCTAAAATGGACGGCATCGAGGTTTTGGAAGCTACAAAAAAGATAAAACCAGAAATACCAATGGTCATGATTTCTGGCCATGGTGATTTAGATACCGCTGTCAACACGATGCGTTTGGGCGCTTTTGACTATATTTCAAAACCACCGGATTTAAATAGACTTTTGAACACCGTCCGAATTGCTTTAGACAGAAAAGAATTGGTCGTCGAGAATAAAATGCTCAAAAAGAAAGTGAGCAAGAATTATGAAATGATCGGCGAAAGCAAAGCCATTGATCATATTAAAGATATGATCGAAAAAGTCGCAGGTACGGATGCCCGTGTTTTGATCACGGGACCCAATGGAACCGGAAAAGAATTAGTGGCACATTGGTTGCACCAAAAGAGTGACCGCGCGAATGGTCCATTGATCGAGGTCAATTGTGCAGCGATACCGTCAGAGTTGATAGAAAGTGAATTGTTCGGCCATGTCAAGGGTGCTTTTACCAGTGCTGTAAAAGATCGGGCAGGTAAATTTGAAGCTGCCAACGGAGGCACCATATTCTTGGATGAAATCGGTGATATGAGTTTATCCGCGCAGGCCAAAGTGTTACGTGCGCTTCAAGAAAATAAAATACAGCGTGTCGGTAATGATAAAGATATTAAGGTAGACGTCCGAGTCGTCGCCGCCACCAACAAAAATTTAAAGAAAGAAATTGAAGAAAACCGGTTTCGGGAAGATTTGTACCACCGATTGGCCGTAATTTTAATTCAAGTGCCAGCATTGAATGATCGGCGGGAAGATATTCCGTTATTGATCGACTATTTTTCAAATAAAATAGGTGAGGAGCAAGGAACCGCCAAAAAATCATTTTCTCCCAAGGCTATCAAATTATTACAGGAATACGACTGGACAGGAAATATACGAGAACTTCGCAATGTCGTGGAACGATTGATCATCCTTGGCGATAAGGAAGTTAACGAACAAGATGTGATAATGTTTGCATCCAAATAACTGACCATTTGCAGCTGTCGTTTAGCGATGTTTTAATGAATAAAAATAGGTCGTCACTAAAAGCTGTATGAGAGGATAACCATAAAATAATATCATGAAAGACATCAATATAAAAGACTTTGAAATCACGGAGAATATCAGCATCAAAGATCTTAAGACCACTTATGATTTAGATGCTTCCAATAAAAAAATTGAAGATGAATTGGAAGATGTCCGCGAGAAATTGGGAGATTTACAAGACACCTTGTATGCACATGATAAATATGCCGTTCTGGTGTGTTTGCAAGGCATGGATACCGCAGGAAAAGATAGTTTGATCCGAGAAGTTTTCAAGGATTTTAACTCTCGCGGTGTGATAGTCCATAGTTTTAAAGTGCCAACCGCATTGGAGCTTGATCATGATTATCTATGGAGGCATTACATCGCCTTACCTGCGCGAGGTAAATTTGGAGTGTTCAACCGCACTCATTATGAAAATGTCTTGGTGACACGTGTCCACCCGAGTTATATTCTTGGTGAACGCCTTCCTCATATCAATTCGATTTCAGATATTGATGAGGCCTTTTGGACAAAACGATTCCAAGAGATCAATAATTTTGAAAAACATATTGCCGATAACGGCACGATTATATTTAAATTTTTTCTAAATATCTCAAAGGATGAGCAAAAAAACCGTTTGCTTCGACGTCTTGAAAAACAGGAGAAAAATTGGAAATTTTCCCCAGGCGATTTAAAGGAGCGTGAACTCTGGGATGTGTATCAAGAATGTTATGAAGATGCCATCAATAGAACGTCAAAGCCTCATGCACCATGGTTTGCCATTCCTTCTGATGATAAGGACACAGCGCGTTATATCGTAGCAAAAATAATGTTTGACACACTTAAGACCTATACTGACATCAAAGAGCCAGAACTGCACGATGACATTAAGGCAAATCTTGAACTCTACAAACAACAGTTAGAAAAGGAATAAGAATTATACGAGATTTAATTGGAAGTTGTTTTGGATATTTCGATAATCAGTCATTAGCCGTTTCAAACGTTTTATAATCGCAATGCCTCAAGGTATCTGTTATAAATAGTATATTTAGGACATAATCTAAAATCACTTCTATTTAAATGAAACAGTTCGTCTTAGTACTTTCCATTCTATTCACAGGCCTTTTAACAGCGCAAACTGATGCTGAAATGCTGCAATCCATTTATTCTAAATCATTGAACGATGGTAAGAGTTATGCTTGGCTCGACCATCTATCCAACAAAATTGGTGGACGTTTATCAGGATCTTTGGGTGCTGAACGTGCTGTACAATATACCAAAGATGAATTAGAGCTTTTAGGATTTGATAACGTGTGGTTACAGCCTGTGATGGTCCCAAAATGGGTTCGTGGTGCAGCAGAATATGCTTATATAGAAACATCGCCCGGTACGACGACATCCGTTAATATTTGCGCTCTTGGCGGATCTATTGCGACCCCAGGTGCTGGAATTAAAGCCAAGGTAGTCGAAGTGAAAAATTTTGACGATCTCAAAACATTGGGCAAAGAAAACATACAAGGTAAGATTGTGTTTTTCAATCGCCCGATGCAAGCTGATGCCATTAGAACCTTTGAAGCCTATAGTGGCGCTGTGGACCAACGAGGTGATGGCGCCATGGAGGCTTCAAAATATGGCGCTGTTGGGGTTATTGTAAGATCGATGAATCTACGATTGGACGATTTTCCGCATACGGGAGGTATGGGTTATGGCGATTTACCCACGTCCCAACACATCCCGGCTGCAGCGATAAGTACCAATGATGCCGAGGTGTTGAGCGGCATGCTGTCACTTGATAAAAATATCAATTTCTTTTTCAGACAAAATTGTCAGCAGTTAAAAGATGTGCAGTCATATAACGTGATTGGGGAGATTAAAGGAAGCGAATTTCCAAATGAATATATTGTTGTTGGTGGACATTTAGATTCATGGGATTTGGGAGATGGCTCGCATGATGATGGCGCAGGATGTGTACAATCGATGGATGCGCTACGAATTTTGAAAGAGTTAGGATACAGACCAAAGCGTACCATTAGAGTAGTGTTGTTCATGAATGAAGAAAATGGCCTTCGCGGCGGTTTAGAATATGCGAAAGTGGCCAAGGAGAAAAAAGAAAATCACATTTTTGCCTTGGAGAGTGATTCAGGTGGATTTACACCCAGAGGCTTTTCGTTTGATACCAGTAATGACGTATTTTTAACTAAAGCAGAACAATGGAAACCGTTGTTTGAACCCTATTTTGTACATCAGTTTATAAAAGGCTATGGCGGTGCAGACATTGGCCCTCTAAAAAATGAGACGATTGTATTAGCTGGTTTTGTACCTGACTCTCAACGGTATTTTGATTACCATCATGCGAAAACCGACACCTTTGATGCCATCAATAAAAGAGAATTGGAATTAGGCACTGCGACCATGGCTTCATTGATTTATCTGGTGGATAGGTATGGAACAAAATAGAGGGCGTAACGGCGCCATCGTAAGTGTTTTTTATGTTGCATCCATAATCAGAAGGTCATGAATAAAGTCCCAATCATAATCATTCTTGTGATGTTGGCAATAATATCCTGTAAAAGCTCAAAATCAGAATCTGACAAGATTGACATTGCCAAGAGATATTTTAAAGTTCTCGACACCTCCAACGATTCGGATCTTTCTGAATTAATGGCAGACAGTTTGACCACGATTGAAGGAAGCTACACCCAGACATATTCCAAATATGATTACGTGCAATTTTTAAAATGGGATGCTGTCTTTGATCCAAACTATGATATTCTTCATATTGAAGCATCCGATGGGCTTGTGATAGCAAAGATTTCAAAGTTGGATACAAGAATTTCCTTTCTTAATGGGGAAGCCTTTATAACCAATCAGACCCTAAAATTTCATGACGGTAAAATTATTCAGATTGAAATTGTATATGAGAATTTTAATGAAACGCTTTGGGGACAGCGTAAAGACAGTCTGTTGGCTTGGATTGATAAAAACCACCCTGAATTGAGTGGATTTATCTATGATCAAACCGAACCTGGCGCTATAAACTATTTAAAAGCCATAGACTTATATGTCAATAGATAGTAATGAATTGAAAACTCTGCGGCAGAATGTTCATTAACACAATACTATTTCAAGCATTCATCCAAAGTTACTGTTTATTTTACCATTTAATTAAGATACAACCGGTGCTTTTGGTACAATTACTGATTCATTAGAATCGATGAAATTATCTGCAATTATTCCTATTATCCTTCTTGTAGTATCGTTTTCAAGTTGTTCAAAACTTCAGAAAGTCACCGATATCGTAGTTCAGCCCACGGCTCGTGAACGCTACCAGCGTAATTTTATGGATGGTGATACGTTATTTGAAAGTTGGAATCGGTCCATGAAACAAGCAAGGGTAAATAAGTTAAGGGTCCCTTTACCATTTACCATGAGCGGTACGTTTGAGCCAAATGACAAGGACGCATTGGGCTATGAATTGACCTTGAAAAGAGGGGAAGTTTTACATATAGATGTCTTACAAGTAGTTGATAGTGCCTTGGTTTTTATTGATCTGTTTGAATTTGAAAACGATAGCACTTTAAGTAAAAAACCACTCAAATCGAATGACTGGCAGAGCAAAATGCTTCAATTTGAGCCTGAAACGTCAGGACGATATAAAATCATCATCCAACCGGAACTTGCTTCAAAAACAACGTATAATTTAATTATGTACACCCAGCCAACGCTCGGATTTCCTGTCACAGGAAAAGGGAATGCTGCGATTCAAAGTTTTTGGGGTGCGGCCAGAGGCGGCGGGAACCGATCGCACGAAGGAGTGGATATTTTTGCATCTCGAGGCACGCCTGTGGTGGCCATTACAAATGGGTTTGTGTCTTCAGCAGGAGAACGCGGTTTGGGCGGAAAGCAAGTCTGGCTCCGAAGCGGTGTGTATGGCATGTCATTGTATTACGCCCATTTAGATAGTATCGCGGTGTCTACGGGTACACGCGTAAAGATCGGTGATACTCTAGGTTTTGTTGGCAATACCGGAAATGCCAAGACCACGCCTCCACATTTACATTTCGGAATTTACACGGGTCGCGGTGCTATAGATCCGTTTCCATTTATTAAACAGACTGACATTCCTTTGATTAAGACAGACCTACATAAGAATGCTGGAGTCACCACTGCAAAACAGAACCAGCTGCGTTCGGGACCAATGGTATCTTATGAAAAATTGGCAACCTTAAGCATTAGGGATACCCTTTCAATATTAGGGAAATCCGAGCAATGGTATCAAGTAAAAATAAAATGTTCTTTGGAAGGTTTTATACATCAATCATTGATCAAGCAGCTATAATATTTATGATTTTTTTAGTGAAAGATAATCTGCTTTCGGTAACCGATTTATTTCATACCAATATATAAATATTTAGCCTTCACAAACATATATAGCCCGTAACAAGATAAGCCCAAAGCGACAATTGCCAAAATGAAGGCTCCGAATTTATAATCGAGATAGTTGAAAGCATTGGTGAGTGTACTTACTTCTTTATCTCTAAAGCTCACTGCCGTTCGTGCGGTTAAAAATGCCATAATAGCAAAGACAAAGCCACGTGCCGAGTGACCTATGACCCCGAAGTTTAGTAACAATGATTTCACTTTAGGCGTCATTTCAGAAGATTTGACATTCTTTTTAAATTGATTTGAAATGATAAAATAAATTTCAAAAATTGCTTTGCCCGCTAAACCTATACTGAATGCTGCACCAACAAAACTTCCATAGTCAGAATTTAGAATTTCTGCAATAAAGCCTGGCTGTTCGTTAGGTTGTCCACCGAAAAACATCCTAATGGAGACCACCCCTAAAAACCCGTAAAAAAGACCCCCCGTAAAATAACCAGCCCGCGTAACAAGTGCGTTGAGGCCAGTTCCCAAGTGTCTTGAATCATTGAACGTCTGATAGAACCGCCAGAAAGCATAACTAAAAAGTCCGATCGCTGTAATGACCAATAGGAATTTAGCAAGTCTTTGGTCAGATAGAAATCCAATAGCACCTTTGGTACCCACTTCTTCACCACCCCAATTGAAAGCTGCCAAAGCCGTTAATACGCCTACTAGAACATACACGAATCCCAAGGAAGCTAAACCGAAGCGTGCAATGTTCTCTTTATCAAATGTCATTGGGAGAGTGAGGGATTTCAATTTAAAATTAAAAAAACAAAGTACGCTATATTACTTGAATATGTTGATGTCAATACCGATAAATATGAAAGGGCAATTTCCTGGTTTCTGATCTTATATTCGGCCTTTGAGTGTCCAATACAAAGCGGGTCGATTTAATTTTTTGGCTCCATAATCAGAAATACTGCGGTGCTATCGCCAATATTTAAGACTTCATGCCATTCGATGCCATCGTTGTAAAATTCCGTCCCGGTGGGGACGTCGACCTCACGAGTTCCTGTAGTGTCTTTCATGCGAAATCTACTTCCTTGAAGCGTATAGCCAAAATGAGCAGCATGGAAATGGCG
>JBBSOJ010000031.1:0-19116 GCA_038259855.1 Flavobacteriales bacterium | reverse complement strand
CGCCGCGATTTCATAATTATACAACGCAGACACTTCATGCGACTGTCGTTCTATACTTGATGCTTTTAAAGTTTCTAAAAGTTTTTCTTCGGAATTGCTGAATGTAGAGTTCGTTTGCACAAAATTCAATCGGTCGATATCCACATCAACCAACGCGAGCGGCTCCTTATCATTCAGATGAAAGGCAATTAATTTCTGGTAAAGTTTTAAGGCTTGTAATTGTAGAGACGTCGAATCTTTTGAAATAATTTTCAATTTGGAAAAACCCTTTGCTTCATTTAAATAATCGGCATTATCAATTTCAAACTTATAGGAAGGTTGTGTGATGCTGTTTTCATCGGTTTTATAGAATTCCAAAGCGTTGTGCGCCAATAAATCAAATAAGGTTGGACGAAGTGTTTTGGAATTTTTCTGTTCCATCAAAATGGCGCTGTAACTTTCCAATTTGGTCTGTTTCAGAATCGATTCATTCTTCAAGGAATTCTGAAAATGCAACTGAATTTCATCAAAAAGTGTCTGCAAATCCCACGTCTGAAAATCTGTGTCATCAACTTTTGTTGCTGTATTGGTTCTATCATAAAACTGATAGCGATTTTGCTGAAAGTATTGCCAGTACATGGTTGCCAACATATTTTCCAGGACATTTTTTGCGGGTGCTTCTGCGGTGGCAATGGCGTTTTTAAAATCAGCCATAATTTTGAGTTGCGCATCTTCTTCCAGCGTCATAGCATATTTGCTTTGATAGAGAAGCGTTTTTATCTGCTCGGGAACGTTATTATCTTTTTTCGCAAGGTTCGATATGTCTCCTACTAAGGCGACCGCCGATTTTATTAAACCATTGTTTTCATACGTTTCAACTTGTTGCCAAAGGGTGGCATAATCTTTGGATTGCCCATGAGTGAAATTTGCAAAGCATAGAAGTACGACCGTGGATATAAGTTTGTTCATGAGTTTGTTATTTTGGATGTATTACGAATCACATCAATGCAATATAAGTGCCAATTCCTCTTTGGAAAATGTAGATTGAGCGATTGTTCTTTTTGGTTGAGTGAAAGTAATAATTTTATAAGTAAACATGTATCTTTGATTTCAAATTTCAGGATCGTATTAATTTAATTTTTTTTATTTCAGACTATGAAGCTTTTATTCTTGTTTTTAGTGATTCCGATTTTTGCAATAGGCCAAACCGAGCTTCAGGAAGTAGAGCGTTTGGTAGCTAAAAAATACTATTCAAAAGCTGAAAAGAGCGTAAAATCCTATTTAGATTCAAACCCAAATGATTTGAGGGGAATTGAATTGCTTGGAGATGTGTATGGCCAGCAACTAAAGTGGGACGATGCCATTAATAACTACAAGAAACTCATTGTTGCAAAACCCAATAATGCCGATTATAATTATAAATATGGCGGTGCATTGGGTATGAAGGCTTTAAAGGTTAACAAATTAAAGGCTGTCGGAATGATCGGGGATATCAAGGATGCGTTTCTAAAAGCAGCGGCATTAGACCCTAAACATATCAATGTCCGCTGGGCTTTGGTGGAACTCTACGTGCAACTTCCTGGAATCATCGGTGGAAGTCTAGAAAAATCCATGCAATATGCCACGGAACTTGAAAATTTGTCAAAAGTCGATGGGTATTTGGCTAAAGGGTACATTTATGAATATGATAATGAGCCTGAACTAGCAGAGAAATATTATAAATTGGCCATAAAACAAGGCGGTTCTATGACCTGTTACGAAAAGTTAACGTCGTTTTATGAAAAACAAAAACAACCTCAAAAAGCAATCGCGACGATTGAAGATCAGCAAAAAGCACACCAACGAAACGCTTTGCATTATCAAATTGGTAAAGTAGCGGCGGAATACAATGTAGAACTTGATAAAGGTGAATCGTGTTTGATGATATACGTCAAGAACTACTCTGCTGAAGACGGTGTTCCTGTAGCTTGGGCGAATTATCGATTGGCACAGATCAATAAGCATAGAGGCAATAAAGTGGAAGCACTGAAATACATTAATCTTGCGATTGACGAGTTACCAGACATCAAACCGTTTCAAAGTGAAAAATCAAAGATTTTGAGTTTGTAAGACATTGAACTTATTGGAGGTTTTTAAGTATATCCTAAACCTAACCTGAAGGTCAGAACATAATTAAAATAAAATATTTATTTGCAACATTAATAGTAATGCTATTATATTTGCAAATTATATTCATAGCGATGATAAATCTACTCTCAAATTTAAAAATTTCTGTACCAGAAACCATTTTCATAAAAGATCCTGAATCTTCAGAGCTCGGCAAACGCATTATTGAACATAGTATTCTTCTGATAGATGAGATTGGTTTTGATAACTTTACCTTCAAAAAATTAGGAATTAAAATTGAAAGTAACGAAAGCTCTATTTATCGTTATTTCGAAAGTAAGCACAAACTATTGGTGTATCTCACGTCATGGTATTGGGCTTGGATAGAATATCAGCTTGTATTCAGTATACAGAATATGACAAATGAACAAGACCGTTTGATCAAAGCCATTGAAATCATTACACGAACAATTGAGAGAGATTCTGCATATTCCCATATCAATGAAGTCGTGCTCAACAAAATTATTATTAAGGAATCTTCAAAATCATATCTGACGAAAGAAGTGGATATGGAGAATGAAGAAGGGTATTTTGCTGTGTACAAGCGATTGATCTTAAGATTGAGCGCATTGGTATTGCAAGTGAATCCCAATTATACCTTTGCGTCAAGTCTGGCGAGTACCATTGCTGAAGGCTCTTTGCATCAACATTTTTTGAAGAATCATTTTAAATCTATCACAAATTGCAATGATACCGTGTCGCCAACGGATTTTTTTGTCAATTTAGCCTTAAATACCTTAAAATAATCCGATGGAAAAACCAACTATGACCCCTTGGCAGCGCCTAGTGGGCTTGTTAAAGTTAGAAAAACGTGCAGTGTTACAGGTATTCTATTACGCCATTTTTTCGGGGTTGGTTGGATTGTCATTACCATTGGGGATACAATCCATTATAAATTTGATACAAGGGGCACAGATCACGACGTCTTGGGTCTTATTGGTGTTTTTAGTGACTCTGGGAGTTGCTTTCGTGGGGATCTTACAATTGATGCAAATGCGAATTGTAGAAACCATTCAGCAGCGAATTTTTACGAGAGCGTCCTTTGAGTTTGCCTACCGTTTTCCAAAAATGAGAATGGAAGAGCTCCGAAACTATTATCCACCAGAATTGGCTAATCGTTTTTTTGATACGCTGACAGTACAAAAGGGATTGGCGAAAATATTGGTTGATATTCCGGCGGCAATCATACAGATTATCTTCGCTTTGATACTGTTGTCATTTTACCATCCATTCTTTATATTCTTTGGAATATTATTAGTGATCTTAATTTTTGTGGTGTTTAAATTTACAGCCAAAAGAGGTATGGATACTAGTATCATTGAATCTAAAAACAAATATAAAGTTGCCTATTGGATACAGGAAATAGCGCGATCGGTCATTAGTTTCAAGATTTCCGGAAATACGGGCCTGGCTCTTAAAAAAAATGATGAATTGGTGCTTAAGTATCTCAAAGCCCGTGAAAGTCATTTTAAGATTTTGGTAATCCAATTTATACAAATGATCGGATTTAAGATCATCGTAACCGCTGGGTTATTGACCATTGGGGGAGCGCTGGTGTTAAGTCAGGAAATGAATATAGGACAGTTCGTGGCGGCCGAAATTATTATATTATTGGTCATAGCCTCTGTTGAAAATTTAATCAAAGGCTTGGAGTCTTTTTATGATGTTTTGACAGCATTGGATAAAATAGGTGAAGTGGTTGATAAAGAGCTGGAATCACAGTCTGGTGGTAAACCATCGTTCGAAAGCGAATTTATCATTGAGTTGAAAGATGTAGAATATAAAGTGCCTAACAGAGAGACACCGATCTTATCTAATATTACATTTAATATAGCATCAAATTCAAGTGTGTTGATCAAGGGCGAGAACGGTTCCGGTAAATCAACCTTACTTCGCTTGATAGCGGGTATTATACAGCCGACACATGGGCATCTTTACTTGGATATATTTGCCTTAAAGAATGTTCATATCAATTATTACAGGGCGCACATTGGGGTGTCGTTATCTGAAGAGTCGCCTTTCGAAGGAACCATAAGAGACAATATTACCTTTAACAATCCAGATATTTCAGATGCAGATATTTTTTGGGTGGTTGAAAAAGTCGGTCTTAAACAATTTGTTAAAGATCAAGAGGATGGTTTGGAAACCATCATGTATCCGGAAGGAAAAAGGATCTCTTTTACCGTGGCGCGAAAAATCATTCTGGCAAGAGCGATTATAAAACGTCCGAGATTACTGATTCTAGAGGATTCGCTTGATCAGTTTGAGCCATCAGAAGCCAATGAAATTATGGACTTCTTAATGCTTCCAACAAATCCATGGACGTTGGTCGTGGTGAGTAAAAATAAGCATTGGGAAACTATCTGTAAACATACGATTGAATTGAGTAAAGGTCAAATAATCTCTAAAACGTAAGCCATGCTGAATATATCCAACAATTCGATTAATAAAACGTTTGATATTTCGGATTACAAATCTGGAGAAAAGGTGTTGGCGGTCAAATATTTTAAGCATTTTAACCGATTTCTGCTTGGCTTTACAATTTTCGGAATCATCTTATTGTTTTTTCCATGGACGCAAACCATCACCGGTAATGGCTTGGTGACCACCTTAACGCCAGAACAACGACCGCAAACCATACAGTCGCCCATTCCTGGTCGCATTGAAAAATGGTTTGTTTTGGAAGGTGATTATGTCAATAAAGGTGATACTATATTAGAGATCTCCGAGATTAAGAGTGAGTATTTTGATCCGGCTTTAGTCTCTCGTACGGGCGATCAGATTCAATCAAAATCATCTTCTGTGACATCCTATAGTCAAAAGGTAATGGCATTAGAACGGCAAATTGTTGCGCTCAATTCGGAATCACTCTTAAAATTACAACAGGCAGAAAATAAATTGATTCAGGCTAAATTGAAAGTCAAAAGTGACAGTATTGATTTAGAAGCCGCCAATACGAATTTGAGTATCGCAGAACGACAATACGAACGAACAGAAGAATTACAGGAAGAAGGATTAAAGGCCGTAAAGGATGTTGAGGAAAAACGCTTAAAACTTCAAGAAACTCAAGCAAAATTAATTTCTCAAGAAAACAAGTTGCTGTCCAGTAAAAACGAGGTGATCAACGCTAAAGTTGATATTTCTGGAGTCAGAACAACCTATGATGAAAAAATAGCAAAAGCAGAGAGTGATCGTTCCACGGCTCAATCGAGCCAATTTGATACGGAAGCGCAAGTAAGTAAGTTAGAAAATGCTTATTCCAATTATGAAATCAGGGATAAATTACGTTATGTATTGGCGCCTCAAAATGGATACATCAATAAGGCTATTATAGGGGGAATCGGCGAGACCTTTAAAGAAGGGCAAAGGCTGGTGGGCATCATGCCTTCAGGATATGATCTTGCGGTTGAGACCTACATCCAGCCCATCGATCTTCCGCTGATGCACATTGGCGAAAAAGTACGCGTACAATTTGATGGTTGGCCTGCAATTGTATTCAGTGGATGGCCAAATGTATCTTACGGTACCTATGGAGCCAAAGTCGTTGCCATCGAAAATTTCACGAGTTCCAATGGTAAGTATCGCGTTTTGTTGGCACCCGATAGCAAGGAGAATGAATGGCCGACGGCCATCAGAATCGGATCTGGCGCCTATACTATGGCCTTGTTGGAAGATGTTCCAATCTGGTTTGAACTTTGGAGAAAGGTGAACGGATTCCCACCAAACTTCTACCAACCACAAAGTACGTCATCCAATGAGTATTAGACAAAACATTATTTTATTGCTGGTCTTATGCTTTGGAATATCCTTGTCTAATGCACAAGACCTAAATGATGACATCCTTCGATTTGATGAATATTTGGGATATGTAAAAAAATACCATCCTATTGTAAAGCAGGCAGAGTTGATTATTGATGAAAGCCAAGCGAGGTTGATGAGGGCTAGAGGTGGTTTCGATCCAAAGCTCGAAGTTGATTATGATCGGAAAAAATTCAAGGGGACGGAATACTATGATAAGCTGAATGCAGCATTTAAAATTCCAACCTGGTATGGTATTGAGCTCAAAGGTAATTTTGAAGAAACTGACGGAGAGTTTTTAAATCCTGAAAGTAGTCTGCCAGATGAAGGCCTGTACAGTGCCGGTGTTTCATTTTCTGTCGCACAAGGCTTTTTGATCAATCAGCGAATGGCCTCTTTAAAACAGGCGAAACTTTTTCGCGAGCAGGCCAAAGCAGACCGCGATATTTTGGTCAACACCATTCTCTATGATGCAGCACTTGTTTATTTTAAATGGCTACAAGCCTATAATGAAACTATAATTTTCAATGATTTTTTGGAAAACGCTCAAATTCGATTTAATGGTGTTAAAAAGAATGTAGAAGTTGGAGAGGTAGCGGCCATTGATTCCATTGAAGCGCGCATCGTCATCAACAATCGTCGTTTGAATCTGGAAAAAGCACGACTCAATCTGTTGAAATCGAAATTGGAACTGGCTAATTTTTTATGGTTGGAAAATAATGTTCCGGTTGAACTACAAGATGGGATCATTCCAGATGTGGAGAGTGAGTTAGTAGTGGATCAAACCTTGGATATTGAGGGATTGAGAGCTGCAGAATTTCAAGTAGAAAACCATCCAAAATTGCAGTCGCTCAATTTTAAATATGAAAGTCTTGATTTAGAAAGGCGCTTAAAAGTGAACATGCTGCTTCCAGTAGTCGATTTGCAGTACAATTTTCTTTCAGAAAATGCGGATGTTGCAAGATCATTCAGTACTTCTGCTTATAAGAGTGGGTTGAATGTTAGTTTTCCTTTATTCTTACGAAAGGAGCGAGGCGAAGTAAGACTTGCCAAAGTCAAACTCCAAGATATCGAATATGAGATTACAAGCACCTCTCTGACGCTTCGAAACAATATTGAAGCGATAAAACAAGAGTTGGAATCCTTTATTCGGCAAAATAGATTGATAATTGATGTCTTGGAGGATTATGAGCGCATGCTGGTCGCCGAAGAGCGCAAATTTGGTGCTGGTGAAAGCTCACTGTTTTTGGTGAATAGCCGTGAGAGCCAATTGATCGATGCTAAATTGAAAGCTGTGGAACTTCAAAATAAATTTTTTAGCACCAAAGCATCCTTATTCAATAAGCTCGCCATCAATCCGGAATTTTAAACTTTCACAACAAGTGATACTTGACAGTGTTGTTAAATTGAATGACATCAGAAACCTTCAAACTATAATGATTTAGTGACGTAAATTCGTTTGAGAAACCGATACTAACGCTAATGATTTTCACTTTATTCGTATCAAAAAAGAGCTCACTTTATTTACAAAAAAAGTATATTTGAATAACGCAAATCAGATACATGAACGTACATTTTATTGCTATCGGAGGCAGTGCCATGCATAACCTCGCTTTGGCACTTCATAACAAAGGTTACCAAATTACAGGCAGTGATGATGAAATATTTGAGCCTTCAAAAAGCCGATTGGCTCAAAAAGGATTGTTACCAGAAACTTACGGATGGTTTCCTGAAAAAATCAATACATCACTAGACGCTATAGTCTTGGGCATGCATGCCAAAGCCGATAATCCAGAATTGTTGAAGGCCCAGGAATTGGGTTTGAAAATCTACAGCTATCCCGAATTTTTATACGAACAGGCAAAAGACAAAACCCGTGTTGTTATTGGTGGCAGTCATGGTAAAACAACGATAACGAGCATGATTCTTCATGTTATGCATTATCATGATAGAGATGTCGATTATATGGTTGGCGCCCAATTGGATGGATTTGATGTCATGGTGAAACTAACAGACCACAATGATTTTATGGTTTTGGAAGGTGATGAATACTTAAGTTCACCAATTGACAGACGACCAAAATTTCATTTGTACCAGCCTAACATTGCTCTTTTGAGTGGTATTGCTTGGGATCATATTAATGTATTTCCTACGTATGAAAATTATGTAGAGCAATTCAGCATTTTTGTAGATAGCATTGTCAGAGGTGGAAGTATTTCCTATAATGAGGAGGATGAAGAAGTCAAGAGAGTGGTGGAAGCTTCGGAGAACACGATTCGTAAACTTCCTTATCATACACCAGAATATACTGTGGATAACGGCCAGACACTGTTGGAAACTTCCGAAGGTCCGTTGCCAATTGAGGTTTTTGGCAAACACAATCTAAACAATTTGGCTGGGGCTAAATGGATATGTCAACATATGGGCATTGATGAAGATGATTTTTATGAGGCTATATCAACTTTCAAAGGTGCTAGCAAGCGTTTAGAAAAAATTGCTGAAAGCAAAACTAGTGTGGCTTACAAGGATTTTGCACATTCACCCAGCAAAGTGCAAGCAACGACAAGGGCCGTGAAAGAACAGTTTGAAGACCGAATACTGGTGGCTTGTTTAGAATTGCATACCTATAGCAGTCTAAATGCTGAATTTCTGAAAGAATATAAAGGAACCCTTGACGCTGCAGATGTTGCGGTGGTGTTTTACTCACCGCATGCGGTCGAAATCAAAAGATTGGAAGAAGTCACTCATCAACAAATAGCGAATGCATTTGAACGTGATGATTTAATTATATATACCAATCCTGATGCGTTTAAAACGTTTTTGTTCGCACAAGAATTCAAAAATAAAGCCTTATTGTTAATGAGTTCAGGAAACTATGGTAGTTTGGATTTTGATGAGGTGAAGAAACTAATTACGTCATAGACTTTAACGTCCCAAAATGCCAAAGTACGCCACTCGGATCGTGCACAAAACATTCGCTTCCCCAATCGTGATGATTGATGGGGACCAATTTGACGGTTCTGTAAGTTGAGGTTAAGTCAAGTTGTACTAAATCATCCCAAAATACCGTGACGTCTGCAACTTCCATAAAAACCATGGTATTATCAATCCAATCTTTTACATAGGCATCTTGGAGATAAAAAGACAGTGTCCCGCTTCGAAATACAGAAAGATTATGTGACAGAATTGTTTCTTTAAATCCTAAATCTGTATAGAAATTTCGCGACAGATTGAAGTCTTTTGAACCAATAAAAGGTCTGATTGATTTACCTTGATGTTGCATAATGGAATGTTTTTGATTGAGTATTCTTGTTATAAATTTTTATTGGAAGCGACCAGATCCTAATGCGTTGAATAGCCGTTAGAGTTAATATATCAATTCCTTCCGGCATTGATTTAATTTTAGCGTTTTTTTGAAATTGTCTTATCGCTTGCTCAATAGATCATTTACTTTAAATATCATTTTTGGATAGTTCTTTCTGCTTTTTGCCATTGGAAATCGATATTGATTACTTTCAATTTCATTCTATATCAGCTAGATATCGAATTTACTAAAAAGTGCAGCAATAGATGTGATTTTGATTAGTATAATGTCTAAATCCAGCTACAACAGTTTCAGATTTTTCATAAATTTTATAATTTTATGATAATTTAGTCGTTAAAACATTGTCAAAATATGAAATTGCGATAATGTCCATTTGTAATGCTAACTAACTAAACCTAGACCGATGAAGCGATTATTTATATTAATTCCGATATTAACTTTAATATTGTCTTGTGATACCAATGATGACGTTCAGCCTCAAGCGCAGGAAGAACCCAATTTTTACGCTCTTACATTAGGTAATTCTTGGGTTTATAAAAATTATAAGTACAACATAGGCACAGAGCTATACGAAGATACAGGCGTTGTAGATTCGATAAGTATTGTCAGTACAGAAGAACTGGATGGTCATACCTACTATAAGTTCAAAAGGAAAACTACTGGAAATGAGAATAACATTACGTTCTGCAATGAAAATGGTGAATATTATGAATTTTTAAGGGATTCACTCGGTAATTTAGTAAGCAACGATGGTCGTATTAGGTTTACCCATACCGACTATTCCGAGCGTTCGTTATCAGAAAATAGCGGACTTACTATTTTTGAAAAGCTGATGGTTGGCACAACCGAACTGACCGTTGAAGCAGGTACATTTACATGTGTCAATTCGGAGCGGTATGCAAGAAATGCTAATGACGAGCAGACCCCGGGACTTGACACAAATTATTATTCTGACGGTATTGGACGTATCTATGACACCTCAAGTTTTGTATTTTGGGAAATTCCGACGATCATCAGACGATTAGATTCCTATGATATTCAATAATTCAATTTTTTGAGAACGTTTAGTGCAGCTAGCTCATCTTCGGAATCTACGTAGATCTGAATTTCATCAAAAAGTCCCGTGTAAGCTGAATCTGATTTGTCAACTTCATGATGTTCAATACCCGCTTCCGAAAGTGCGTTTCTAAAACCCATGGCTTGCACGTGGGAGGTGCCGGCGAATACTTTTTTTCTATTACTGTCCATATTTTTTTTATGTTATGTTGGGAAAATGCGCTCTAAAAACGCCTTTATGCTTTGTTGATTTGATCTTATAAGTTCTTCCTTTGCTTTTCTAATGTCTTTCGGGTTCTTATCCTGAGATAATTTAAATTTCCCTTCCCAACTTGTTATTTCAATTTCAAAACCTTTGATATACTCTATGAGTGCATCCATGCGAGGATTCTCTTTTGACAACTGATACTTCTGTTCAGGTGATTCCAATTGCGCCGTCATGTCTACGATGGATTGTTTAACACGTTCTGGATCTTCGATGGCCGTTACGACACCTTTGAGGTGAACGTTGACATAATTCCAAGTAGGCAATTGCGATGTGCTGTAAATACTTGGGGAAATATAACATTGTGGTCCTGTAAAAAGTACTGTAACTGGCCTATGGTTAGATAACAATGCTGCCTGCGGATTAAATTTGTCGATATGACCGATCAGCTTGCCTTCAGAATAGATTAAAGGTAAATGAGTAACAAAGGGTTGCTCATCTTTTACCGAAATTAAAATCGCTAGAGGATAGCTTTTTATAACATCGAGCAGGTGCGTTTTCGATTCTTCTTGATGATGAGGTGGCGGATATTTCAATTTATTTTAGGACTTCTGCATTGGCAGGAATCAAATATTTGAGAGGTTATTTAATTTTACTATCTTTTAATGATTTATCAGTCTTTTCAAACACCGAATTGTCTTAAATGATGGTCAATATGTTTGTATTGCATTTTGCCCCATTGGTCGGTAGTAAATTTACCAAAAATGGGATGCTCCGGCCAATGCAGATTCGTTGACTTTTTGGCAAATTCATGTAGATCCGCTACCAATCGTGTACGCTCCGTTTCAAAATCTTCGGTATCCCTAATGACGAATTCTTTTGCAGTTGGTAGGTTCTGTCTCCAAGGGGTGTCATCATAGAGGCTTTTCTTAAAAAACTTCAATACGAAACCCATAAAAAGATTAGGTTTTTTTAAGGCCAAGCTTCCATTGGCTACTTGCAATGGCTTTTGGCTATGCCTGAGCATTTGCATCATGTTCATTTGACCCCAAATGGGAGTTTTAGCTTGGTCCAATTGCTCAATACGGTGCAAAACCTCTTGATGTGTGTTAGAATCAAATAAAGATTTCATAATATTGCTAGTAATAGAATTCGTTTGAAATTTACGATTTTTACATGTATAATATGTCAGAAAAACAGCCTTCTTTTTCAATCAAAAACTGGTCGGAAGATGATCGACCTCGAGAAAAGCTCCTTAAGAAAGGCAAAGATAGTTTGAGTGATGCCGAATTAGTGGCTATTTTGATAGGTTCTGGTAGCAGAAATGAAAGCGCCGTAGAGTTGTGTAAACGCATTTTAGCAAGTACTGATAATAATTTAAGCGCTCTTGGTAAACTATCCATTAAGCAATTAATGGATTTTAAAGGGATTGGTGAAGCCAAAGCGATTTCGATTGTGGCAGCATTGGAATTGGGAAGGAGACGGCGGTTGGAAGAAGCGTTGCAGCTGAAGAAAATAGAAAGCAGCCATTCTGTTTTCGAATTGATGCAACCTATTATTGGCGAACTTCCACACGAAGAATTTTGGATCATTTATCTCAACAATTCCAATAAGGTTATCCATAAAAATCAACTGAGTAAGGGCGGTATCACTGGGACCTTGGTCGATGTGAGATTAGTGATGAAAACGGCCATTGAGGTCGGTGCCATAGGACTTATTTTGGCCCACAACCATCCTTCTGGAACGCTAAAGCCAAGCGAGGCAGATAAACAAATCACCTCTAAATTGAAACATGCCGCGGAAAGTTTGGATATAAAGGTTTTAGATCACCTTATTATAACCGAAACTGCTTATTTTAGCTTTGCTGATGAAAGTATGTTGTAACTTAAACGTGTTAAATGTAACAATTCATCCCATTAAGGCATTTCTCAAAAGCCATTAGGTTTAAGAATTCGAACTGAAGATTAAAAAAATGCTATTAGTTTATACTCATAAAATAACGCCACGCTTAAGCTATGTCTTTAAGCATATCTGCATTCGAATTTTAGGGCTTCCTGTGACTTTTACGACGACTATTGAGGAATTTATAGCTCACGATAGTCTCAAAATGTCCTACACCAAACAACCTTTAGGAAATGAATTTTTTGTTAAGAGCCATGAATTGTTGTTTGATCACGGTCTTGAAGATTTAGACCTCCACATTCATGATTGGTTGCATACCAAATGCTTTTTCCCAACGAACGAGAAAAGTAGTTTGCCGTTTGATATGTTCGCAGCATCGTTCTATATTTTAAGCCGATATGAAGAGTACTTACCGCATGTTAAGGATGAATATGGTCGTTTTATAGGTGCTGAAAGTATTGCTTATAAAAATGGTTTTTTACACCAGCCAGTTGTGGACATTTGGGCGTATTTTTTCAGGGACGCCTTGAAATTGTCTTTCGATGATTTCAATTTTATTGAGCGCACTTACAAAGTGCAGCCGATAATCGATGTCCCTGTAGCCTATTTTTATAGAGAAAAAGGGTTGTTAAGAACGTTTGGGGAAACCATGCGCGATATATTTCGACTACGATTGAACGAATTCTATAAGCGATACCTCGTACTATCGGGATTACGACGCGACCCTTATGATACCTTTAAATGGATCATTACCAAACAGAAACAGACTTCTAATAAGTTCATCGTATTCTTCCTTATTGGCGATTATTCAACCTATGATAAGAATATCAATATCAATAAAAAGGCCTTTGTATCCTTGATAAAGTCCGTTTCAGATTATTGTAAGGTGGGATTAAAAGTGTCCTATTTTGGATTATTTAGTAAGGATATTGTAAAAAAAGAGAAGCAGCAGTTAGAAGCGATTGTTAACCATGAGTTAGTGGCAACCCGCAATTCATTCTCAAAATTAAATCTCCCTGAATCGTATCGAAATTTGATAGAATTGGAGGTGAAGCAGGATTATACAATGGGCTACATCAATCAATTGGGTTTTAGAGCTGGAACTTGTACGCCATTTCAATTCTATGATCTTGATTATGAGATCCAAACACCATTGCAGATCAATCCATTCCACATGTTTGATAACGCACTATTGAAAAAGTCATCTTTATTGGATAAAAAGGAAGCGATGCAACGACTCATACGAGAAGTCAAAAAAGTCAATGGGACCTTTGCACCTGTTTTTCATAACCATTCATTCAGTAATGATGAACGCTGGAAAGGCTTCAGGGACTTATTTTCCCAAGCTCTGGATTCTGTTGAGATAGAAAATTAATTTGATAATTAATACATATAACGATTTGAAGACAAATACTATAAAACATATTTTTTTCGATTTAGATCATACGCTTTGGGATTTTGATAAAAATTCTGCATTGACATTTGAAAAGATATTCAAGATGAATAATGTTCAGATCGATATCAGACAGTTTTTGAATGTATATGAACCTGTAAATCTTAAATATTGGAAGTTGTATCGAGATTCGGAGATAGATCAAACCGAATTACGATTTGGACGGCTGAACGAGACATTTGGCACGTTGAATTATAATATTGATGAAAAGCTAATTCCTGTACTTTCTGAAGATTATATAACGCATCTAACGACCTTCGACCATTTATTTGAAGATACCATTGATGTTCTCAACTACCTTCAGTCAAAGTATCATTTGCACATTATCACGAATGGATTTGGCGACGCACAACAAAAGAAAATGGATGTTTCAAAAATCACTCATTATTTTAAAACGGTCACGAATGCTGATGTGGCAGGCGTTAAAAAACCAAATCCAATTATTTTTGAATATGCCCTAAACTTGGCAAAGGCTCAAAAAAATGAAAGTATTATGATTGGAGACAGTTACGAAGCGGACGTTTTAGGTGCCATGGATGTAGGTTTGGACGCGATTTTCTTCAATATAAGACAAATGGAATGTGAACCTCACATCAAGCAAATCAAACAATTGAAAGAATTAAAATCATACTTTTAAATACTATAACAAATGATAGAGCGTTAAAGAAATCATAACACGACCTAAATGAATTCTAAATTACGACCAATGTTCGCCTGTTTTATCATTTTTACTATGCTTACGTCCTGCGTCACAGACTCCGATTATAACAGTGTTGAAACCGAAACCATCTCTCCCATTATCACTTCCGAAATCGTTGACGTCACTTTAGATGCAACTGCTTTTTTGAAAGAAACCGAAGAAAACCATCGTGTTGTTGTTTCAGACACGTTCTTTTTGATGCCAATGGATTACAGTACTGTTTCAGATCACACGGCGAAGGAATTTCAAATAAGCATTAAAAACGGTCTTGATTGGAATTTTTCGATTGACTTTACGTTTTTGAACGATTTGGATGCCTTTATTTATGTCGTAAATGTGCCGGTGGCTGCTGGTAAAGAAACAACGCCAAAGCTTGTCGAAACCCACATCAAAATTGAAGCACCAGAATTGGAAACCTTTAAGAGAGCCACCAAAGTCGTTATCTCTAAACATGTGCAGATTAGTGCCACTCAAGAAGTCACGTCATTAAAAGGCCAATTAAAAATCAAAGCCGATGTAGTGGATAGATTTGATCATCAATAGCGCTTATCTATCATTGTAAATCAAATCTGATAACATAATTGTATCTTTACGGTCTGATTGATCCTTAATTCTTCCTGAAAATGTCAAAATTTTATTTCTTTATGGTATTGTGCTGCTTTGCCAATAGCAATTCATTCTCACAAGATAGTGTGAACGATTATAAATACATTATTGTGCCTGCAGAATATGAATTTCTTAAGGAAGCTGACAAGTACCAACTCAATTCCCTCACAAAATTCTTGTTCAATAAATACGGTTATACCGCCTACCTAACAACTGATACATTCCCAAGTGAACTCCGTAACGGAGGATGCCTCGGTCTTGTTGTTGATTTAGTGAACGAAAGCAATATCCTTAAGACAAAATTACGCATGGATTTGAAAGATTGCACTGGTAAAATCATCATGAGTTCTGGAATGGGAGAGTCACGAGAAAAGAAATACGAGGTAGCATATAACCTTGCGTTACGGGATGCCTTTAAGACTTATCAGCAATTTAATTACTCATACAAACCAAACGACATTGTTTTGGCACGTTCCAAATCAACTGATCAAATGAGTGACATAGTAGCTGCAAGTGAACAGGAAGAAATCAATCGTTTGAAAGAAGAGCTTAAAGCTTTAAAAGAGGAAACGGCTCAAAATACATCGCAAGAAACGGTTGAAGTGGTTCAAGATTCTAAAAAAGAGGTGGTGACACCAAAAGTAACGACATCAACTACAGAGGTGCTTTATGCCCAAGCAATAGACAATGGATACCAATTAGTAGATAGTACTCCTAAAGTGGTCATGGTTTTGATGGCAACGGGTGCAACTGATGTGTACACTGTGAACGGCAAACGAGGTATTGTTTTTAAGAAAAACAATCAATGGCTGTATTCAGAAAATGATGGATCCCAAGTTATAGAAACAGTTTTGAACATAAAGTTCTAATTATTCGAAAGTCGCGCTATTTCTCAGTACCCGTATTTTTCTTTCCACCGTTTTTTCAAAAAGTCGCGTTGGGTATTCTCTCTGGGATTGTTCCCTGGATTATATAGGGTCGTATTCTTAATGGCGTCTGGTAAAAATTCGTGAGGGGCAAAATTATTCTCGTAGTTGTGTGCATATTGATAGTTCGCGCCATAGCCCAAATCTTTCATCAAAGATGTTGGTGAGTTTCGTATCGATAGCGGTACTGATAAATCTCCAGTTTCCTTTACCAATTGTTGCGCTTTCCCGATGGCTTCGTAGGATGCATTGCTTTTTGCCGAAGTCGCTAAATAGGTGGTACATTGACTTAATATAATACGCGATTCAGGATTGCCGATAACAGATACCGCTTGGAATGTGCTTGTGGCGATCACTAATGCTGTGGGATTGGCATTCCCGATATCTTCACTTGCTAAAATCAACAATCTACGGGCGATGAATTTAACGTCTTCGCCACCTTCAATCATGCGCGCTAAATAATAAACAGCCGCGTTGGGATCACTTCCCCGTATTGATTTGATAAATGCAGATACGATATCATAATGTTGTTCACCCGTTTTATCATAGCGCACCATATTTCCCTGTACGCGTTCTAAAACAGCGTCATCGGTAATAACAATCTTTTTTGACGGATCATAGCTCGTAACGATCAATTCAAAGACATTGAGCAATTTGCGGGCGTCACCACCGGAGAGGCGCAACAATGCTTCTGTTTCCTTTAGTTCGATATCTAATTTAGACAACGACTCATCTTTTTTAATAGCACGATTGAGCAGAAATTCCATGTCGGATTTCGCAAAAGAGTTTAAGACATAAACCTGACAACGAGAGAGTAGGGCAGAGATGACTTCGAAACTTGGGTTTTCAGTGGTCGCTCCAATTAAGGTCACCCAGCCTTTTTCAACGGCCTGGAGCAACGAATCTTGCTGTGATTTGCTAAAGCGGTGAATCTCATCAATAAATAAAATCGGATTTTTGGTCGTAAACAATCCGCCGCTTTGCTTGGCCTTGTCTATCACCTCACGAATGTCTTTAACGCCGCTATTAATCGCACTCAAAGCATAAAAAGGACGATCAGACTCATTGGCAATGATATTCGCCAGCGTTGTCTTGCCAGTACCTGGTGGTCCCCAAAAAATCATGGAGGGAATGGCGCCCTGCTTTATATGTTGCGTCAGCACACCTTTATCACCAACTAAATGGCCTTGGCTTAAATAGTCTTTTAAATGTTTTGGGCGTAACCGCTCTGCTAAAGGTTCGTTCATAAGGCAAAATTACATTAAATCTGATACAACTCTTTTGGTTCTTGAGTTTTTTGGGCATGTCTTTTTGATGAAAAATCAAAAAGTCACGCTTTCACTACTCAATCTTTTTTGTCTTGCCAGCCAAAAAAGGATTTCGAACAGGCCGTTCAATCGTTCATGCAAAGGCTGACAATATTGCATATAATTGATAGTTGGACAGTATTTTGAATAGTTTGTAATAAATTTAGGTATGGACGAATCACCGCAATTTAGATATTCAACCAGTGTGATAGGTTATCCGATCGTCTTTGTGATGACTATTTGGACAACCTTTTGGTTGCAAGTTCGTTTCTTCCCAAAAATTAAGAATCTTGGCATTTATCCTCAAAAACTAGAGGGATTGATCGGTGTGGTTTTTAGTCCCTTTATACATGGTGATATAGAGCACATTTACCATAACACCATTCCTTTATTTGTGCTGTCTATGGCCTTATTTTATTTTTACAGACCTATCGCATGGAAGATCTTGGTATTTGGTATTCTCTTATCAGGTATGATCACATGGGGTATTGGCAGACCTGCAAATCATATTGGCGCCAGTGGATTGATCTACGTTTTGGTCAGTTTTATCTTTTTTAAAGGCATGTTTGCAAGACACTATCGTTTAGTAGCGTTATCCCTAATGGTTATTTTCCTGTATGGAAGTATGATTTGGTACGTCTTCCCCGTAAAAGAAGGGATGTCTTGGGAAGGCCATCTTGGAGGGTTGATTACAGGAATATTATTTGCAATACTTTTTAGAAAAACCATTGCAAAACCTGAAACGTATGTTTGGCAGCAACCCAACTATATTGAAGACGACGATCCTTTTCTAAAACACTTCGATGAAAACGGTAATTTCATTGAACAAACCGAAGCTGAAATTGAAATTAAACCTGACGTTGAAAATAATACGGAGACAAAATTCATCTATACTTTCAAACCGAACAAAGATGAGAATTTATAATGAAATCTACCAAAAAATAATTTCTTTTAAAATTCCAAATTCTAAAGCCTTTGTCTAATGGCCTCGTATAAAAAAGCACCACAAGCTACAGACACATTTAGAGATTCAATCTCACCCAAAATCGGAAGTTTTGCTTTGGCATCCACAACTTTCAGGATGGAAGGGTTAATACCTTTCCCTTCAGAACCCATAATAATGGCGCAAGGTTCGGTAAACGAAACATCGTATAGCATGTGTTCGGTTTTTTCTGTCGCCGCAATAACTTTGATTCCCGAAGACTGCATATAGAAGACAGCATCTTTGATATGATCTACCTTACAGATGGGCATTTTAAAAATGGCGCCTGCACTTGTTTTAACGGTATCACCATTAACAGGGGCACCCCCTTTTTTTTGAATTATGATACCAGAAACGCCTGTGCATTCCGCTGTTCTTATGATGGCTCCAAAATTGCGGACATCACTTAATTGATCTAATAACAAGAATAAAGGCACTTTGTCAGATGCCATGGCCATTTCTACCATCGTTTCCAATGGCATAAATTCAATCGGGGCAATTTGTGCAACGGCTCCCTGATGAATCATTTTTGTTAAGCGATTGAGTTTCTCTACGGGTACGTAGGATGCGTTTAATCGTTCTTTATGGATCAGTTGCTCCAATTCTGTAAATAACTCGCCCCTCAATCCTTTTTGTAAGAAAATCTTATCAATATTCTCACCAGATTTTATAGCTTCAATAATGGCGCGTATGCCAAAAATGGTTGTTTCT
>JBBSOJ010000030.1:0-19267 GCA_038259855.1 Flavobacteriales bacterium | reverse complement strand
CTATCAAATTCTTCTGAATCGGAAGCCGTATTGTGTTCATCACTCATTTGTTTGTCTATGGCAACATTTTCTTTACCATTAGAGACCACATCCTTCTCACTGGCGATCTCATCATCGGGATGTAAAGTTATGTCGGCAGCATTGTGTTCTTTTCCTTTATCAGTAGACATCACATCTTTGCTGACATGATTCTGATTTTCGGAATTGGAAGGTGTTTCTTCTTTTGATACTTCGTTAGATTTAGAATTTGTATCATTTGCATCAGAAAGTGGTTTCGACGTTTCGAGCGCCGTTTTTTCTTCAGCACGTTCTGTCGTGTCGTTTTTTACAGCATCTGATTCGGCTTGTAACGCATCGCCCGATGCTGTTGTTTCTATGGCTGCATCCTTGTCAGAATCTGATTTTCGATCTTCGTTGGCCGTTTCGGTGGTTGCATTTTTTTCTTTAGAAATTTCAATTTCTTTTTTTCCATCTGCATTTTGCAGGTTATCGTTCTCTAACATTGTTACATTTTTAAATTCAAATGTTCTTTGAACGTTAAAGATACTAACAACTCGCTAGATTACAAAGCTAAAAGAGGGCTGTAGTTAAATTAGGGATGAGTCCATATGTCCCAAGCTCTATCGGCCTGAAGTTCGAGCATTGTATGGCCGTTTGAGATCATGGCACCTTTGATTTCCCCGCACATCAAAAATTTCGTCTGAATAGGGTTATAAATCAAATCATAGAGTAGGTGGTCTGGTGTGACGTCATCATATGGAATGTCAGGACATTCATTAACATTGGGATGGGTACCAATGGGTGTGCAGTTGACTATAATGCGGTGTGATTTTACAATGTGTTCCGTTAGATCTGCATAGGTGTATTTTGCTCCTGAATTAGTGCTTCTGGATACAAACTCAAAAGGAATATTTAAGTTTTTGAGCGCATAGGCTACGCCCTTTGAAGCGCCTCCTGTCCCAAGAATCAGCGCACTATCATGATGATTTTTTAAAAAAGGAGTGATTGAGTTCTGAAACCCGTAGTAATCGGTATTATATCCCTTCAGCTTTCCTGAAGATTCTATTTTAATCGTATTGACCGCATTGATCTCCCGAGCCGTCTCATCCAACTCATCTAAAAAGGACATGACGCTCTCCTTATAGGGAATAGTGACATTGAGGCCTACTAAATGAGGATATCTACGAATGATATCAGGAAATTGAGAAATGTCCGTTATATCAAAATTGTCATAGGTATGGTTGAGCCCTTCATTCTCAAATTTGTTTGTAAAATACGTTTTTGAGAACGAATAGGATATATTTTTACCGATAAGTCCGAAGTCAGACATCTACATTTCTAGTTTTTTGTCCGTACCATTCCAATGCTAAAACCACGATGATACCTACTGCAATATACGTAATTGCCAGATAGGTTTCAGTGTTCAACTCGGGAATAAACCGCTCATAATTTGATACGATTTTAGAACCCTTGGAATCTAAACGAATGTCTCCACCACCAGACACTTTATAGATGGTTTCTTTCCATGGCCACACTACACCAAGACTTCCAACGATAAATCCGATAATTGCAGAAGTGGTCACATTTTTATGATGCTTTAAAATATACGTGAGTAAATGCGAGAACGTTACAAGACCTGTTATGGATCCCAGTGTAAATACAGTCAAAACCTTAAGTAATCTTACTCGGGCCGCATCGTAAATGAAATCGAAATTACCGGCTACGATATCATAGAATGTTGCGGAGAGGGCATTTACAGAATCAACCAGCAACAACACATAATTACCCAACAAAATAAGGATGAAGGACCCAGAGAAGCCCGGTAAGGTCATCCCAGAAACGCTTATAATACCGCAAATAAAAACAAACCAAAGATTGTCATTTTCTCTTGCAGGATCTAGAAAGCTAATGCCTACGCCAATAACAATCCCTATTGCGAGAGACACTGTAGTTTTGAAACTCCACTCCTTAAAATCCTTGCTGATGTAATAAATTGAGCCGATGATCATGCCAAAAAACAAACTCCATACATACAGCTCGGCATGAACCAAAAAGTAGTCTAGAATTTTGGAAACACTAAAATAACTTACAATGGTACCAAGAAAAAGGAGACTTAAGAACCGACCGTTGATGTAATGGTAAAAGGATTTAAACCGTCCGTCAATTAGAAGTTTGAACGCTGTTTTATTGACTCGTTGCAGGGAATAGATGAATTCCTCATAAAAGCCTGCGACAAATGCAACAACCCCACCAGAAACACCAGGAACTTTATTTGCAGCACCCATACCCAGTCCTTTGATGACGAGAAATAGTCGATCTACAAACGTTCGGGTGCTTTGCATGTTACTGTTTTTTATTTCCTAATCTTTCGAGTATGAAAATAGTTAAAAATCCAATGAGCATTAAACCAACAGCGAATAAAACTTGAGAATCTATATTATTATTTGACATTGAATATTGAATTGGTGTAATACTTTTTTCTGAAATAGTTATAAACGACTCGAAATCATCAATAGATTTTTGATAAAATGATAAGTTTCCGAAATCCGAAACTTCAGAAAACGAAGTCACTTTCCCAGCTTTTTTGTCCATTACAGTTTCTGTCAACTTCCAAGGCCAGATTTTATTGAGCGAACCAAAAATAAAGCCCGTCAGTACTGCCATTGTAACATTATGATAATTTTTGAAAAGCCATTTCAGTACGTGGCTAAAGCTTAAAAGTCCGACCATTGCACCAACGGCAAAAATGGCAATTCTTTTAAAATCGAAATCAGTTAAGGCATCACTCAAGGTTTTATACGCACCAAGAATTACCAAGATAAAAGCACCGGAAATACCAGGAAGAATCATGGCACAAATAGCTAAAGCACCAGCAAAAAATAAGAATATTGAACTATTAGTATCAGCCAAAGGAGGCAATTGGGAAATGTAAAAAGCAAAAAGAGCTCCTATAATAAAGGCAGATATTGAATTAAATTGCCATTTCTCAACCTGTTTCCCTACAAAGTAAACACTGGCAATAATAAGTCCGAAGAAGAAGGACCAGATTAATATGGGATGCGTTTCAATCAGGTATTTTGCTAAACGCATAAAAGATATAAAACTGATTAAAATCCCGATTAATAGAGCCACGAGAAAATTGCCATTCAATTGTTTCCAAAAGGCTCTAAATCCTTCTGTTCTCAAGGTAGTAATCAGAGTAAGATTAACACCACTTATCGTCGAAATCAGTTCTTCATAAATACCAGAAATCAGTGCAATGGTTCCTCCCGAAACTCCTGGCACTGCATCGGCAGCTCCCATGGCAACACCTTTTAGGGAAATGACGACATACTCTTTAAAACGTCTTTGCATTATGTTCTATTTGTAGAGGCGAAGGTATGTAATTTTAGAAGAAAGCCCGCAGTTTAAATATGACAGAATCAACTACAGTTTTTAGACAATTGTATACAAAATAAATATCTTAATTATCTTTTTAGCGCTTATGTGTTTAAGATCAGCTTTTTTACCATCACATGATCCATGATGTTTGGAAACAGTTCCGATAGGATGAAATCAAAATCACGATTGAGTAGAAGGCCATTTTTTAAATGATAGGATCCTTTTTCTGGCTCTAAAAGTGTGTAATAAATGCCTGCCAAACGGTATTCAATTTCTGCAGTTTCAGGATAAAATTCTGCAGCTTGAATTAAGTTGAGTGCAGAAGCCTCATGTTCTCCCAATTGAATGAGTATATCTGCTCTAGAAAGCCATGTATTCAATTCGTAGTTGCCAAGATCCAATGTTTTTTTAAAGCCTCGTTCGGCTTCTTCAATAAAGTTGAGACGCTGGTTAATTTGCGCATAAAGTTTCCAATATACAACATTGTCAGCGTCGATGTTGATCGCTTTATTGATATAATATAATGCTTTGTGGTAGTTTTTTTGACGGTTGTAAAATTTGGTAATAGCGATCCAGCCTTTATCCAATAAGGGGTCTTCGTGAACGGTTTTGTAGAAATAATGTACAGCGACATCAAATTCTCCTAATTTCTCATGACATGTGCCTATGCGCAGAAGGGCAAATGATGTTGGATCTTCGAGCGCTAACGTCACTTTGTAATTTTCAATGGCATCACGATACCGCTTTTGCTTCTCGAGAATTTTACCTTTTTCGAGATAGGCACCTACAAAAGTGTCATCGGAAATGATGGCAAAATCAAATGCTGACAGTGCTTTTACATAGTCTTTTAAAGAACAATACTGACGTCCCAATTGATGCCAAGCGACTTCGCTATATGGATTTTTGTCAAGATACCGATTTAGAAAATCGACGGCTTCTATATGTAAGTCTAGGTAATCAAAACAATATATAATGTTGGAAAGTGCTGAAAAGTCTTCATTATCCAACTCCAAACATTTAATAAAGACATTTTTGGCCTCTACAAACTGATCCAAAAACAGATATTCCATCCCAATAAGGGCGTAGAGATCTGCCTCATCTTCTTCTTGATCGATCAAATTTAAGGCGATGTTCAAGGTATCGATGGCCTTTTGATGCTCATCGCGTTTAGAAAGGATGCTTGCTTTTTGAATATAAATTTCTTCATTGTTTGGCTCAAGAAGATACAAGGAATCTAGAATGTTATCGGCAAGTTGTAGCTTATCTTCCAAAACGAAAATTTCAACCTGAAACAATTTTAGATTTACAGATGATGGATGCTGTTCTAGACCCATTTTAATGGCCTTTTTAGCGAGCGACATTTTACCAATGTCAAGATAATGGAAGATGATATTTTCGAACTCACTGGAGTCAAAAAACAAAACGTTGTTTGTTTTGAGCATGGACTCAAATCTTGTAAGTGAATAATCAGCGTTGTCGTCTCTTTGACTAAACTCCATAAGCAATAGTTCTTTGAAATAAATTTACTCTTATCAAGAAGGAATAGGGGTTTTTGAAGCTAATCTTTTCAACAAATTAATTAACACTTAAAGTTAATTATGAATAAATCGATGACTAAACACTGATAAATAGATAGTTATGGTCTTATTAAAGTGCTATAATGTTTTAGTTAATCGGTCTAGAACATTCAGTATAATGTTGCAACCCTTGATAACTTCATCGTTTGATATTGTCAGAGGCGGCGTAATTCGAATGGCTTTGGGTTCAAACAAGAGCCAAAATAAGATCAAACCTTCTTTTTCACAGGTCAAAACAAGATCATTAACAAGCTGTTCGGATGTTAATATTGCGGCCAGCATGAGCCCTTTTCCTCTAATTTCTAGTATCGATTCATGAACTAGATGTTTGCGTATGAGCTGCTCTTTTTCTAAAGCTTCTACCATCAAATTACTTTCCGTCACCTCTTTCAATGTCGCAAGCGCTGCTGCAGCAATTACGGGGTGTCCTCCAAATGTGGTGATATGCCCCAATTTCGGAAAATCCTTGAGCGTAGACATCATACCACGGGACGCTGTAAAAGCACCAATTGGCATCCCGCCTCCAAGCCCTTTCCCAGTAACCAAAATGTCCGGAATACATTTATAATGTTCAAAACCAAATAGTTTTCCTGTACGGCCGATGCCAGGTTGTATCTCATCTAAAATGAGAAGTGCGCCAACTTCGTCGCAGCGCGTTCTTACTTTAGTTAGATAATGACCTTGAGGCTCAATAAAACCTGCGCCGCCCTGAATGGTTTCAAGGATGACAGCTGCTGTTTTTCGGGTAATTTGTTGTATGTCATCAAAACTATTGAACGTAATAAATTGAACGTCTGGCACTAATGGTCGAAAGGCCTGCTTGCGCTCTTCAAAACCCATAACACTCATCGATCCCATTGTATTGCCGTGATAGGCATGCTTTGCAGCAATGATTTGGCTTCTGCCGGTAGCGCGGCGGGCTAATTTTAAGGCACCTTCAATAGCTTCAGTACCTGAATTAGTGAGATATGTCGTTTCTAACGAGTCTGGCAAATGCTTCGACAACAACTTTGACAACTCAACCGCAGGCGTTTGTATGTATTCTCCATACACCATAACATGCAGATATTTATCCAATTGGTCTTTTATGGCTTGTACAACTTTGGGATGTCTATGGCCTAAAGAACAGGCCGAAACGCCAGCAACAAAATCTAGATACGCCTTATTGTTGGTGTCGTAAATATAGGATCCTTGGGCATGGGAGATTTCCATGGCCAAAGGGTGTGGGGTTGTCTGTGCTTGATATTTTAAAAAATCTTCAGACATCAGCTTCCTTTTTTTAGTGGTTTTTTTAATGGACGTTTTTTGGAAGCCTTTGTGGAGTCAGATTTTTTTATGACCTCTTCAGGTATGTTCCTAGATGCTTTTTGAACGTCTTCCAGTTCAGGATTTTCGGTTTTGGCATCTTCAACGCGCTGAAGGAGCTCTTCGTCAAAAAATTCTTTTTGGGGAACGTATTCATCCAATCCCTTAATGACGGGCAACACCAACGGTGGATCATCCTTAAAAAGGTCTTCCACACTCTTCGGCCGCTCGTCATCTCTCCAAGCAAAACCTCTTAATTTTCGAGCATTGACCGGAAATTCTGATTCGGGGTAAATATCGCCATCGACTTGATTCATGAATTTGGTTTCCACAACCTCATTGGCTTCAATTTGCATATTGATACTTGCTGACTTTGATTTATTGATACCAATCAATTCATTTTGGTCATTTCGCATAAAATAAATGACTTCTGCATTTTTTATGATATCAACGTTATAAAGGTCGTTGTCCTTGAAAAGCCCTATCAATTTTTGTCCTTTGGTCTGGCTATAGCCATCGCCGAGGGTATCTTTACTGATCAAAAAAGCGTTATCGAATACCAATAATGAATCGAGCTGTTCGGTTTTTGGATTTGAAATCAGATGTATCGTATCTCCAGTCATTTGATTGCCAACATTCCAAATCACTGGATGGCGCTTGGTACTAAAAACATCACCCGAGTTGTATCTGGCGAGATTGATAAGTCGCGTCAATCCTGTCTTATGATCTGCATGAATCGAGTCAGCTTTCCCGCTTAAATCACTTTTATAGAGTTTGGCATTGTAATAAGCACGTGTAATTCTACTTTCTGGAGGTCCATTGACTCGAATTGTGTCGCTGTGCATATAAAGTGAATCTCGCTCTTGGACGGTGATTACCAACGCACGCTTGGTGATAAAAACCGAATCCTTTGCCTTCCAAACTTCAGCATAATGACCTTTGGCCACACTATTATTGATGGTGTCCGTAATTTTTATATTGTTCGTGGCCGAAGCAAAATCCTTATTGCGATCGAAATACATACTATCACCCTCAACAATCCGATTTTCATAATTTATCTTTGAGTTTTTAATAAAATAACCGGTATCACTTTCGGTATCATAAAAGCCTCTTTCACAATAAATGGTGCTTGTCTCACCTACAATAGTGGATGGTCCAAAAAGATACGCATGACCATTTTCCGAATAAAAATCGAGTTGATTGGTATTAAGTGTGTACTGCGGGTTTACGAGAACTACATTGTTGACGAATTGATACTTTTTGGAGGACATATAATACCGCCCAATGCGACTGGTGATCGTTCCCGAAGAATCCCTGACTACCTTTCCGCCAGTATTATAAAACGCTTGTTGTTTGACTCTATCGAAGTGTAAGGTATCAGTCGTCAAGACCGATTTTGGTTCTGTCAACACTACCTTTCCGCTTGCGAACGCCAAGCCTGTTTTACCGCTATATTCAGAATACTTGGCTGTCATAGTCACGGTGTCACCCTGCTTCATTACCACATTGCTAAAGGCTTCCATAAAATCTTCCTTTTCGTAATAAACGGCCTTATCGCACCACATATCGATTCCTTCATGCGCAAAATGTACTTGCTGCATGTTATCACGGGTAAAGACGGTAACATTAGGACCTCTTAAAGTATCAGAGTTTGTGAAGGGCGCATATTCAATGCGGATTTTTTTAGAAGTTTGTGCAGATGTTACAATAGTGAAACAGAAACTGCACATAAAGAGTCTAAAAAGAAAGTGTACTTTCAAAATGTCATGTTTTGTTTCAAATAACTATAATAACTTGAACGTATTGCTAATTAACAAAAGTTTTAACTTTATAAAACTATCCACAAATTATCTTTATGGGTAGTTTTTTGATTGCAATAGATAATCTCAAAAAGATTATCTGACAATGGTCTGTTTTCTGTCCGGACCGACAGACACAATTGTTATAGGGATGTCGAGTTCTTTTTCAAGAAATTCAATATATTCCATCAAGGCTTTTGGCATTTGTGATGCCTCTGTCATGTCAGTAAGATCTGCTTTCCAACCCGCTAATTCTGTGTAAATCGGAGTCACATTAGTTTCTTCGATATTGAAAGGTAGGTGGTGGATGGTATTGCCTTTATAGTTGTAGGCCGTACAAACTTTCAAAGTTTTAAATCCAGAAAGAACATCTCCTTTCATCATGATCAGTTGTGTAACCCCATTTATTTGGCAGGCATATCTCAACGCTACCAAATCCAACCATCCGCAGCGTCTTGGACGCCCTGTGGTTGCACCAAATTCGTTACCGACACGTCCCATTGTTTCGCCATCTTCATCAAATAATTCAGTTGGGAATGGGCCAGAGCCGACACGTGTGGTGTAAGCCTTAAAAATACCGTACACATCACCTATAGTGTTAGGTGCGATTCCCAGTCCTGTACAAGCGCCAGCAGCGGTGGTGTTTGAAGAGGTTACAAACGGATAGGTTCCAAAATCAATATCCAATAGGGAACCTTGTGCGCCTTCAGCTAAAATAGATTTTCCATCTCTTTGTGCCTGATGCAAATATTCTTCAGAATCTATGAATTGAAGCGTTTTCAAAGTTTCGATAGATGCAAAAAAGTCAGTTTCCAATTCTTTCAAATCGTACTCAACATCCACATTGTAAAAAGCGATCATGGCTTCATGTTTATCGGCCAGTGCTCTGTATTTATCCTTCCAATCGGATAATTCAATATCTCCAACGCGGATACCGTTTCTGCCGGTTTTATCCATGTAAGTCGGGCCTATACCTTTTAAGGTCGACCCAATTTTTGCTTTTCCTTTTGAGGCTTCGCTGGCGGCATCCAATAAGCGATGTGTAGGAAGTATAATGTGCGCTTTTCTTGAAATCAAAAGAGACTTGCGGTAATCAATGCCTTGCTCTTCCAATTTATCCAGCTCTTTTTTGAAAATGACGGGATCAATCACCACACCATTTCCTACAAGATTCACTTTATCCTCATGAAAAATTCCGGATGGAATGGTGTGTAGAACGTGTTTTTTGCCGTTAAATACCAAGGTATGTCCAGCATTGGGACCGCCCTGAAAGCGTGCAATAATATTATATTTAGAAGTCAATACATCGACAATCTTTCCTTTGCCTTCATCGCCCCATTGTAATCCAAGTAGTAAATCTACTGCCATTGTAAAAATTAGTTTGGTTGTTTATTTTTTGTTCCGTAAAAGTAGAGTGAGTGGTTGGTGATGGAAATATCAAACACTTCTTCAATCGTTTTTTTTATTGCCTGAATTCTAGGATCGCAAAACTCAATCACTTCTCCCGAATCAGTAAGAATCACATGGTCATGTTGCTTATCAAAATAAGATTTTTCATAATGCGCTTGATTCTGACCGAACTGATGTTTTCTTACCAGAGCACATTCCAAAAGGAGTTCGATGGTATTGTAAAGCGTCGCACGACTTACCCGATAGTTCTTGTTTTTCATATTGATGTAGAGTGACTCTATATCAAAATGCTCTTCACTATCATAAATTTCCTGAAGGATTGCGTAGCGTTCTGGGGTTTTTCGGTGGCCTTTTTCTTCAAGAAATGCTGTAAATACGTTCTTTACGATTTCTTGATTTGTATGTTCTGTTTTTAAACTCATAATTAGTCCCGCTGCTTCGATCGCAAATTTACAATTTTTAAAGTCGTGTTACCTTTTCAATTCCGTTAATTTTTTTCAGGTTGTCCATCAGCTTTATCAGCATGCCGCTGTTTTTTACAACCACATTGATTTTTCCGGAAAAGACCCCGTCATCGCTCTGAAAACTAATGCTTTTCATGTTGACATGCATATTGGATGAAATAACATTGGTGATATGATTGACAAGTCCTAAATTATCGATGCCCGATAATGTGATTTGAGCCGTGAAATCCTGTTGGGACGAATCAATCCACTTGGCCTGCATGATCCGATAGGCGTAATTGGATTGTAAGCTTACGGCATTCGGACAGTTCTTCTTATGAATTTTAATGCCTTCATTAATGGTCAGAAACCCAAAAACATCATCGCCAGGAATAGGATTGCAACATGCTGAAATTTTATAATCAAGTTTCTCCTCTTCCTTCCCAAACACGAGCATATCATATTTGGAAGTAATTTCATCTTTATCAATATCTGGAGCAACAGACGGTTTTCTAATTTTGCTCTTTATGTAACTCATAAAAGCGTTACTGCGCGAGTTAGCATAATCTTTGAGCATAGAATTGTCGATGGTCCCAACGCCGACTCTATAAAATAGATCGAGACTGGTTTTCAATTTGAAATAAACGACCATTTCATTGATCGATTTTTCATCCAACGGAATTTTAAGTTGTTTTAATTTTCGTCTTAAGATTTCCTTTCCATCTTCTGCGACCTCTTTTTTATCATCCTTTAAAGACGATTTTATTTTACTCCGCGCTCGCGCCGTCGTGGCATAATCGAGCCAATTGGGATTTGGCCGTGCATTTTCCGCTGTCAGTATTTCTACTTGGTCACCACTCTGCAATTCATGGCTCAACGGCACCAATTTACCATTTACTTTGGCGCCTCGGGTTTTCATGCCCACTTCGGTATGAATGTTAAAAGCGAAATCCAATGGTGTGGCACCTTTCGGCAAGGATTTTAAATCTCCCTTGGGTGAAAAGACAAATATTTCTTTGGAATATAGATTTAATTTGAATTGTTCTACAAAATCCACCGCATTGGCTTCATTACTTTCCAAAGCTTCCTGTAACTTATCGATCCAAGTATCTAGGGCATCTTCGGCATTTCCCTGTTTGTATTTATAGTGGGCTGCGTACCCTTTTTCTGCGATTTCATTCATACGCTCACTGCGTATTTGGACTTCCACCCAGCGTCCTTTCGGACCCATCACCGTAATGTGCAAGGCTTCGTAGCCCGTTGATTTTGGAGATGAAATCCAATCTCTTAATCGTATGGGATTCGGAATAAAATGATCTGTAACAATGGAATAGATCTTCCATGAAAGAAATTTCTCGTTCGAAAAATCAGAACGGTAGATGATCCTCACCGCAAACTTATCATAGACTTCATCAAACGAAACGCCTTGTTTCAACATTTTACGTCGAATGGAGTAAATTGATTTCGGACGTCCTTTTATAGTGTACTCTAATCCTTCGGTATCCAAAGAATCAACAATCACCTTTGAGAAATCTTTAATGTAGGCATCTTGTTCTTCCTTGCTCTCTTTTATTTTATTGAGAATATCAAAATACACGTCGGGTTCGGTGTATTTTAATCCCAAGTCTTCAAGCTCTGTTTTAATATTATACAAGCCTATTCTATGGGCTAAAGGGGCGTAAATATATAGAGTTTCGGAAGCAATTTTCACCTGTTTGTCAGGTCGCATGCTATCCATAGTTTGCATGTTGTGAAGTCGGTCTGCTATTTTGATGATGATGACGCGGATATCATCATTGAGGGTCAACAACATTTTGCGGAAATTTTCCGCCTGTGAAGACACATCCGTATCCTTGCTCAAGGTTGAGATCTTCGTCAATCCATCAACAATTTTAGCAACTGTTTTTCCGAAAAGGCGCTCAATATCCTCTAAAGAATAGTCGGGATTGTCCTCCACAACGTCGTGGAGTAGGGCGGCAGCGATACAAGTGGCATCCAATCCAATTTCGGAAGCCACGAGGTTGGCGACTGCAATAGGATGAAATATATAGGCTTCCCCCGATTTGCGTCGCTGATCCTTATGCGCATCGACTGCCACGTCAAATGCACTGCGTATTAATTTTTTATCCTCAACCGTTAAGGTTTGATAGCTTACTTTAAGTAGTTTTTTATACTCCTTGGCAATGTCAGCATTTTCTTTTTCTAGCTCAACTTCTGTCATGTATTAAAAATACATATAAGATACTTAATTGGCAATAGTTTTTCGGCAAATGTTCAAGCTTATTTTAAATGAAAAAGGGGCTGTTATGACCGGATTTTTTTCTGTAATTTTTGCAATTGTTCTTCAGCGTTTTCGAGTTCCCTTTTCGTGATGGGTTCTGGTAATTGCTCTTTTGCACCTTTTGGTTCAAAGCTCAATTCTACATAATAAGGAAAGTGATCCGAATCAATTGACTCGCCTATTTTGAGGTTTCGAAGTCGGAATTCGGCGGATACATACACATGATCCAATGGCCATCGCAATACCGAGTTTTCAGCATTAAATGAGCAATAAAAACCACGGCCCACTCTTACATCCAGTAATTCACTTGTATTTTGAAACACGTTGGAGGGTGAGGACCAAGGAATATCATTAAAGTCACCAATAACGATCACAGGCAATTTTGATTCCCTAGCCAATTTTGAGGTCAACATCAATTCCGCATCCCGATCTGTCGAGAGTGGGTTTTCCTGCGGCATTGGTGGCGTTGGATGTATGGCGTACAGTTGAAATAGGTCTCCAGAAGGTAATTTTACTTTACTCTGTATGGACGGTATGGTATCAGTTACCAAAAAGGTGATTTCTGGATTGATCAATTCAAATTTGGAGTACATAACGATGCCGTATGTATTATCCAGTGGCAATTCGACTTCATAAGCATAGTCAGATGATAAATTTTTAACAATGGCATCTCGCCAACGCGAATTGGCTTCCGTAAACACCATAATGTCCGCATTCATTTCTTTGATGATAGCGATAAGGCGATCATTGTTTTCATTTTTCTGAAGTACATTTGCCGTTAATAATTTGATCTGTGTATTCTTTTGCTGTTTTGTCGCGTCCAACACTTCTTTGCCGTAAAATGGTGTGTAAGGTAAAAGTTTAGAGAACTGAAAAATAAAACTTCCAATTAAGAGTATCATTATGATTAAGTCGCTTTTCAGTCTGTAATTAAATTTTATATAAAATAAGAGAATCGCGAAAAAAGTGAGTGTAGTTAATTGGATGAGAGGAAAGTCAAACATGCGGATCCACCAATAATCGGCAGGAATCAACGGTAATAGAGATACAATAATTACGAAAATTGAAAAGCCAATGAGCACTTTTTTGAACAACATGATTTTTATTTTTTCACAAGTTAAAATTAAATACTGAATTATCGGAATAGAGACGTCAGCTTTTGGATTAGGGTTAAAGCTTTTCTGAATTGAAATAAGACTTTGAGGTAAAAATATGAACCTTGCAAAAAACTTAAGATTATGAATGTATTATATAAAAAATGTATAGAAGCCTGTCAGCAATGTTTGATAGATTGTCAAAATTGTTTGGTTCAAATGGCAGGAAAGGACAGCATGAATGACTGTCCATTATGTTGTGTGCAATGTATTGATGCCTGCCTCGCAAGTATTAAATTCATGACGGCCGATAGCGACTATGCCAAAGATTATTGCAAGCTCTGCGCAGAAATTTGTGATTGGTGCGCCGATCAATGTGGTGCTCACGATCATGAGCATTGTAAAAAATGTGCAGAATCTTGCAGAATATGTGCTGAAGAATGTCGTAAAATGGCAGCATAACTAATTTTTATTTCACACTACTTATAATACTTTTAAAAATAGACCATGGCTATACTCGGAAACATTATAAAACGAATTATTGATATAAAGGATTCTTTTTCATCGGAAGTCAATCCGATTGAAGCGCAAGAGAACGTTTTAAAAGAATTGTTGGAAACGGCAAAAGATACCGCCTTCGGAACTCATTATAACTTTTCGGAAATATTGGAATCAGACGATGTCATGTCTGCTTTCGCCAACGGCATTCCCTATTTTGATTATAACAAGATCAATGAGGAATGGTGGCAACGATTGCAAGAAGGGGAAGATAATATCACATGGCCTGGCCATCCTCGGTATTTTGCATTGAGTTCTGGTACCACAGGTAAGTCGAGCAAGCGCATTCCTGTGACGGATGAGATGATTGACGCCATTAAGAAGGCGGGTATCAGCCAAGTATTTTCTTTAAGCCACTTTGATTTTGAATCTGACTTTTTTGAAAAAGAGATCATGATGCTTGGTAGTTCTACAGATTTGCAGGAAAACAAAGATCATTTGGAAGGTGAGATCAGTGGCATTTCCGCGAGTAACATTCCGTTTTGGTTTCGAAGTTATTATAAGCCCGGGGAAGATATTGCCAAAATTGACGATTGGGACGAACGTGTGCAGATGATAGCAGAACGTGCCGAATCTTGGGATATTGGTGCGATCAGCGGCATTCCTTCTTGGATTGAATTGATGCTAGAAAAAGTGATTTCATACCACAACCTCAAACATATTCATGAGATTTGGCCCAACCTTCAGGTTTACACCTCTGGTGGTGTTGCTTTTAGTCCATATGAGAAAAGTTTCAATGCACTTATGGGGCATCCCATTACCGTAATTGACACGTATTTGGCTTCTGAAGGCTTTATCGCATTTCAGGCACGTCCTGAAACGGATGCCATGCAATTGGTGACGGATAACGGTATTTACTTTGAATTTGTTCCCTTTAAACCGGAGTATATCAATGAAGATGGGTCTTTGGTGTCGGATGCTCCTTCCGTGACGTTGAAAGATGTTCAATTGAATCAGGATTACGTCTTGATTATGAGCACGGTCAGTGGTGCTTGGCGATATGAAATTGGAGATACTATTGAATTTACGGATGTCGAACGTGCTGAAATCAAAATTACAGGACGCACCAAATTTTTTCTAAACACAGTAGGGTCTCAACTATCTGTCAATAAAATGGATGATGCCATGCAACAATTGGAGGAAAAATTTTCAACTAAAATTCCTGAATATACGATTTGTGCAAAACGGTGTGAAGATGGCGAATTTTATCATTGTTGGTATATCGGTAATGATGACGCTTTAGATGATAAAGAGGTAGCCGAAGCCTTGGATGGATTTTTAAAGGAGGCGAATAAGAACTATAAAGTAGCGCGAAGCAAAGCGCTGAAAGGTGTTAGGGTTGAATTGATTTCGCCATCGGTTTTTTATGAATGGAGTGGTGCGAATAAGAAGAAAGGCGGACAAGTGAAAATGGAACGGGTAATGAATGAAGAAAAATTCAAGGATTGGGAAGATTTTGTCAGTTCGCAGTCATAGCGTCTTCTGGCATAATACCATCGCGCTCATTAACGATGTCCATAATTTCTTCGGGCGATAAATAGTATTTTTCAATACGTAATTTGTAAGAAGGCGTAATGGCCGAGTTATTCAATATAAAATCTTTCGTTTTTAAGATGTATGTCTCCATGCCATGTGATACGGCGAACGTATCTGCGGCGCGTTCTGCCTCAATAATATGAGAATCCGAAAACACGTATTTTAAACCAAACCATATAAGATCCGCCTTGCTTCGATTTTGATAATCCATAATGTGGCCCAGTTCATGACCAATCCATCCGATTAAAATATCCGAGGGAATATCTTTAGTTGAAAATTCCTTATCTGAAATTTTAAATTTCTCACTGATTAAGATCACATATTCCCGATTTTTTTTGCTCTTAAAAAAACTGCTGAATTTTGGACGCGCCTGCATCGTCGATTTTTTAATGTTCTTCTTAAAACGAAATTCTATAAGCGAATCTTCCAAAATAGGATAATAATCCAGAGCAGCTTTGACTTCATGTTCTATAGATTTTGGAATTGTTTTTTGAGCGTATGTAGTAATTGTGGACATAAATAATAAACTAATGATAAAATTTTTCATAGAATCTGTATGATAATGAATAATTTTGAAATCCTCGGTCCTTTTTTGGAAAAATTAACAAGGTTTTAAAAAGAATCTATAGCATCAAATTTAGAGGTTTTACAGTTAAGCAAATCGTGGTTTTGGTTGTAATTTAGATCAAACAAAAAACAGTAAATATTATGAAAAACTTACAAGATTTATTCGAACACGAAATTCAAGATTTATATTCAGCTGAAAAACAATTGACGGAAGCATTGCCTAACATGGTAGAAGCGGCATCCGACAAGAAATTACAAAAGGCGTTTTCTGACCATTTGGAAGAAACCAAAGACCAGCTGAAACGCATTCAATCCATCTGTGATACATTGAAGATCAAACCCACCGGTCACAAATGCAAAGCGATGGAAGGTTTGATCAAAGAATGTGACGGCATGATAAAAGAAGATGCACCCAATGATGTAAAAGACGCGGGATTGATTGCCTGTGCGCAGCGTGTTGAGCATTATGAGATTTCTGGCTATGGAACGGCAGTTCGTTATGCGAAAGAATTAGGACATGATGACATCGCCAAGGAATTACAAAAAACATTGGATCAAGAATATAAAGCTGATAAGCATCTTAATGATATGGCTGAAGATCGATTGAATAGAAAAGCCAAATAACAACACAGTATTTAGCATCTCATTTGCGAATAATCGGCACAACTTTTGTGTCGATTTTCGTGTTTGAATAAACGCTCAATTTCCTATAATATCTACTAAAAACAGAGTTAAAAATGTCCTTCGAACGTACCCAAGAAAAGTTGAAAATCCTAGCCGATGCCGCTAAATATGATGTGTCTTGTGCATCTAGTGGCAGTAAGCGCGCCAATACCAATAAAGGTCTTGGAGATGCTACGGGTATGGGCATTTGCCATTCCTACACAGAAGATGGGCGTTGCGTTTCCTTATTAAAAATACTGTTGACCAATTACTGTATTTTCGACTGTGCCTATTGCGTTACCCGCAGAAGCAATGACATCAAGCGGGCGGCATTCCAAGTGCAGGAAGTGGTGGATTTGACCATCAATTTTTACCGTCGGAATTATATCGAGGGCTTGTTTTTAAGTTCAGGTATTTTCAAAAGTGCCGATTACACAATGGAACGCTTGGTGGCTGTCGCTAAAAAGTTACGATTGGAAGAAAACTTCAATGGGTATATTCATTTAAAATCCATTCCTGGAGCGTCCGATGAATTGATGAAAGAAGCAGGATTGTATGCAGACCGATTAAGCGTAAACATTGAAATACCCACGGAGGCTGGCCTCAAACTTTTGGCTCCAGAGAAGAATCGGGCTGATTTCATTAAACCGATGGAAAAAGTAAAGAATGAAATCATTCAATATAAATCGGAAAAAAAGCTGATCAAAAGTACCCCAAAGTTTGCCCCAGCTGGTCAAAGCACGCAAATGATCATTGGTGCAAGTGGCGAAAGTGACCAACAGATCATGTGGACATCCAACTATTTTTATAAAAATTTTAATTTGAAGCGTGTCTATTATTCAGGATACATTCCGATAAGTTATGACACGCGATTGCCGCAAATAGGAACCGATGTACCGATGTTGCGAGAAAATCGGTTGTATCAAACCGACTGGTTAATGCGATTCTACGGATTTCAAGTGCATGAGATTTTAAATAATGAACATCAGAATCTCGACTTGGAAGTCGACCCAAAGTTGGGTTGGGCCTTACGAAACCTAGAACATTTTCCTGTGGATGTCAACAAGGCTGATAAAATGATGTTGGCGCGCATTCCGGGCCTGGGGATGAAATCGGTGTATAAGATCATCGAAGCGCGTAAATTCAGAAACCTCAATTGGGAACACCTAAAACGCATGGGTGTTGCTCTAAACCGTGCTAAATATTTCTTGGTGTGCGATTCTCGGGATTTTGAGCGCCGAGATTTGACTGGGCCACAATTGAAATCCATTATCCTTCAGAATTCTACCAGTAAATATGAGAAAATTTTGAGTCCGCAATTAAATTTATTTGGATAGATGTTGATATCACAAGAACATACGTTGATTTATGACGGCACCTTCGATGGCTTCCTAACCTGTGTTTTTCAGGTGTATGATATGAAATTGAAGGATGTTCAAATTCAGCCTAACCACGTCGTGCAAGAATCGCTATTTGGAACTCGGGAAGACGTAATAACGGATCTTGAAAAAGCAGACCGCGTTTGGAAAGGCGTTCAGAAGAAAACCTCCTCCACAGGAAGCTTGCGTATTTACTATGCTTTTTTGAGCGAACAGCCAGATGTAGAAAATGTGTTGTTGCGCTATATTCACCATGCGCTTCACAGCAACTTGGTGATCGACACAGATTTTTCCAATACCGATGTTTTAAAGGTGTCCCAAATTGCTAAAAGTGTGGGGCGTGAAAAGCACCGTATGGAAGCCTTTGTGCGTTTCAAACTGACAAAAGACCATCTTTACTTTGCCAATATCGAACCTGATTTTGATGTATTGCCTTTAATTTCCAAACATTTTAAGCGCAGGTATGCCGATCAAAAATGGATCATTTACGACCTTAAACGTCATTATGGATTGTATTATGATTTAGACAAGGTGGATATCATTAATATAGAACTTCCAGAGGATTTTGATGCTACCAAAACCTCCAAGGATTTTTTTGCGGATGAGGAATTGCAGTTCCAGACCTTATGGCAAGATTATTTTGAAAGCACCAACATTCCGTCACGTAAAAATATGACATTGCATATTCGACATGTGCCGAAACGCTATTGGAAATATTTGAGTGAGAAGTTGAGGTGAAAATGGGAGATTTTGGGGCTGTTTCGTTTAACGTTTAGTGTATGAAAAGTAGGTGATTTCGAAGCACGAAACTTTCGGATAAGCACGAACTTTGATATGAGCTCAAAACCTTGATTTTATTACTGTTTCGCCTATTTTTTATATACATTGTTATGCCCAGTTTTTATATATCAAAATTGTGTGCATTGGTTGTCTGATTAAAATTAATGTCTAATGGTACACCAATTAAAGTTTCTCTAATTGTAATGGTACATTCAAAAGTTCTGTCAGCATTAATTGTTAAATTTCTCAATTCTAAAATTTGCTTATAAAGTTCATAATTAATTTTAGCATTTCGAGTAAGGTCATTACTACTATTAATTTCACCCTTGGCAATTCCAGTTTGAACTCTATGTATCCACTCAAACACTTCAAATTTTAAGTGCTTTTTTATTTCAATGTCAATCACAGGAACAGCTTCCCTTAAGATTGATATAAAGTCCGAATATCCAACATTTATATCATTCGTACTGGCTTGAAGAATATAATCTCTTTCG
>JBBSOJ010000029.1:0-19944 GCA_038259855.1 Flavobacteriales bacterium | reverse complement strand
TCCTGACAGATCCAATGCAGCAGATGGTTTCGTTTCTCTTGGAATTAACGGAACTATTACTATCGCATTTGGTGGTGATGTTTATGATGAAGCGGGAGCCGATATTATGGTTTACGAAACATCTTTTAGCGGTGATACTTGCGGACGTTCTGATGATGAGAGTGCTACAATCGAAGTGACTCAAGATGGAACCACATGGGTTGCTGCTGGAGCGCTTTGTCGTGATGGCGCTATTGATTTAGCCGGTTTAGGTTTAGACTATGTAACGCAAATTAAAATTACAGATACATCTAGCAATGCAAACGGAGATGGTTATGATGTTGATGGTGTTGAAGCTGTTAATGGATGTCAGCCAATAAGTGCAAGAAGATGTTTTGGAGGTAGTGTTGTAGTCGATAGCTACCAACCAGGTCTTATGAGTAATGGTAATCCTATCACAGATCCAGAAAGACTTGATCCCTCTAAAGCTTTAGGTGAGCCACAAAATGATGATACAAATAATTTCGTGTCTTTAGGTTATGGTGGTCAAATCACAATTGCGTTTGAAGGTGTGGTTATGAATAACCCAGGTAACGATCTTGAAGTTACTGAAACTACTTTTGGTAGCCCTTCTTTCGAAGATTATCCAGAGTCTGCTGATATTTATGTATCTCAAAATGGAGTTGATTTCTATTTCATCGGTGAAGCTTTAACAAGTGAAGATGACGATTTAGACATAAGTAATGCGCCTTTATTTTTAGAATTCATTAAGTATGTGAGAATTGTTGATACAACACCAGAAGGATCTGTTTCTACAGATGGTTATGATTTAGATGGTATTTCTGCACTACAAGGTTGTGCTGATGCTCCAATTGTTGTACAAGCGCTTTGTAATGCAACTGACGTTTTAGAATATGTTGAAGGAACTACTAAAAATGGTGGTACTATTCCAGCAGTTAGAACTAATCCTGAAAATGCTTTAGGAGATCCAGAAGGTACTGATACTAATGTGTTTACGACACTTGGTTACGGTGGAAGTTTAAAAGTATCTTTTGATGGTGCTGTTCTTAACGGACCAGGTCCAGATTTAGTATTTGTTGAAACTTCTTTCAACCAACCTTTAGGTTGTGCTGATTACCGCGAGTATGCTGATATCTATGTGTCTTTTGACGATTTCACTTACAGATATGCTGGTACTGTCTGCAAATCAAACAACGCTATTGACATTTCTAATGCTGGTGATTACGAATACATCAATTTTGTGAAAGTTGTAAATAACGACACACTTTCAACAACTCCAGATGGTTATGATCTAGATGGTATCATTGCAGTATTCACATGTGTTAGTTTTAGCCAAAGTTCTATCCTCACATCTGGCTCTTTGTTAGCTACTGATGAGACTGCAAGTCGTGAGGTTGAATTCTCTGCTTACCCTAACCCAACTACAGGTGTTTCTAACATCATGTTTAACGCTCCAGAGAGTGGCAAAATGACAATTGAAGCTTATGATTTACTTGGACGTAATGTTGCAACTGTGTTTAACGAAGAAGTAATTGCTTCTGAAAACTATACAGTTAGTTTTGACGGTAGCAACTTACCAAACGGTATGTATCTATACAGAGTAACTATAGGTGGCAATACTTCTGTTAAGAAGTTTGTTATTGCACACTAATAATTAGTGAGTTTAATTTATAAAAGAAAGAGGCCTTTAACGGGGCCTCTTTTTTATGCTTAAATATTTCGGTAAATACGTATAAAATAAACTTAATGGAAGTCGAAAGCGTGGAGAAACAGACTGAATAGTAATGTTCTTTTAACTAAATGTGAGCTATAGTCACACATCAACTCACGAGTTTCAAATAGAAACATTCCATCTAAAGTTCTGTATAAGGGAGTTGGTTATTTAGTCAAAGGTATTCTGTAATCAACACTCATTTTGAAGCATTCATCCTTCAATTTTGAAATAAATTAGCGTCACCGAGATAAAATTTCAATCCAAAACCAATCATGTGAAACTGTCCCCTTTCAAAAGTGGATTCCAATTCCTGCGGAACGTCAATATTGGTTTTATCATTTCGATAACCATAATTGACTGTTACGGCCATAAAATAAAATATTTCATAATCAACGTAAAGCTCATATATATTAAGCTTTGCAGTATCACTTTGAATGACACTAATACCTTCTCTAAACTTATTGGTGTATTCTGCATTTCCAAAGACACTTGCGCTGATTCCCAATCGAATGTTGTCAATAGGTAAAAATTCATACCCTACGGATATATATTGATTTGAGATACGAGTACTTCTATAATTACCCGTAACGCTCATATCCTTCACACTAAAATAGGTTTGACCGAGACCTACGTTTAGAAAAAATTGTTTATAAATCATCAGTTGCGCTTTAAAATTACCACCTATCTTGCCTTCAAAACCTTGCCCAATAAATTGATCTCCAGAAGGTATGGGTGCGTATACATTCAATGATAACGATAATAGACGCGGTCGAAAATTCCTCATATTTGCAGCTATCGTATCTGAACGCTCAACATCGGAGGTATCCATAGATTGCGCATAGCCGGTCATTGTGAACAGAAAGAAGAATCCTAGGAAAATCCGCTTAATAATTGAATTCATATGTAAAATCTGATTGGTTGATAGTGAAACTCTCAATCATTTGAGGTTGATTGTTTATGGAATAGGTGATTGTAACAATAGAACCCAATAGACTGACAAAATCTTCTTGAAATTGATTTGAATCACCATCTATTGAACGGTTGAACGATGTCGTGTCAAAGCAACTACTTTGATCAAGAATCAGTAAACTATCTTCGTATACCTCTGCACAACGTGGAAGTTGATAAGAAATGGAATATTCAATAGGCATATCCATTTGATTTAATCTTATAATATTAAGTGTAACATTTGCCCGTTTTTGAAGAGTGACCGTACCAATATTGATCACTAAATCTTCTGGTTCGGAGAGATCAGTATTAAAAACATAGGAATAATCTATGTATTCGTCGTTCCCATTGACTTTTATAAAAAAGTCGCTGTTAACATCTAAAAGACACGTTACCCTAACAGTGCCGTCGGGGTTACTTTTATTCCGTCCCAACAAATAACCATCTTGTTGATTTCCCTGAAAATAATCATCAGTCAACGTCGTTGCGCTGACATCGATATTAGGTAACGGTTCACCATTGATATTTTGAATCTGACCCAAAATCAAGACTCTTTTATTTGATTGAAAATCTGGACCGCATTGCAGAAGAAGTAAAGAGAGTAATAGAAGGGGTAATCTGATCAAAGGGTTCATAGGTAAAATTTTAGGAACGTAAGATATACCTTATAGATGCGCTAATAAGTGAGAGGTTGCGTAAAAACGAAAAAAAAGCCACATTATATTGAATGTGGCTTTTTTTTAATGATTACTTTACTTTTAAAGATCAAACTTTATTCCTTGTGCCAATGGCAAACTTGTGGTATAATTTATAGTGTTAGTTTGACGTCTCATATATATTTTCCAGGCATCAGATCCTGACTCTCGTCCGCCACCAGTATCCTTTTCGCCTCCAAAAGCACCACCGATTTCAGCTCCCGACGTCCCAATATTAACATTGGCTATTCCACAGTCAGATCCTTGAACCGATAAAAAATGCTCTGCTTCTCGCAAGTTATTCGTCATAATTGCAGAACTCAACCCTTGCGCAACATCATTTTGAATTGCAATGGCATTTTCAACGTCACCGGTATATTTCAATAAATAAAGGACTGGCGCAAATGTTTCATGCTGAACAATTTTAAAATTTGGCTTCGCTTCTGCAATGGCTGGTTTTACATAGCAACCACTTTCATAACCTTCACCAGATAAGACTCCGCCTTCTACTATCACGTTTCCACCTTCCTCTACTACTCTGGTCAATGCATTTTGATACATTTTTACAGCATCTTTATCAATCAACGGCCCCACGTGATTGGATTCATCCAATGGATTTCCAATTCGTAATTGTTTATAGGCATCAACGACTGCATTCTTCACTTTATCATATATAGATTCATGGATGATCAAACGTCGAGTTGATGTACAGCGCTGACCAGCGGTTCCTACCGCCCCAAAGACGGCTCCAATCACGGTCATTTTTACATCGGCGTCTGGTGTAACGATGATGGCATTGTTACCACCTAATTCCAATAACGATTTACCCAATCTTCCCGCAACTTCCTGGGCTACGATTTTACCCATTCTTGTCGATCCTGTGGCAGAAATTAATGGAATTCGTGTGTCTTTTGTCATAAATTCACCCACGTTGTAATCCCCATTGATCAAACAAGAAATCCCTTCAGGGAGATCATTTGCTTTAAAAACCTCGGCTGCTATATTCTGACATGCAATACCACACATAGGTGTTTTTTCACTTGGTTTCCAAACGCACACATCACCACATATCCAGGCTAATGCTGTATTCCAAGCCCAAACAGCCACTGGGAAATTAAATGCTGAAATAATGCCCACAACGCCCAACGAATGGTATTGTTCGTACATTCTATGTCCTGGTCGTTCTGAATGCATGGTCAGACCGTGTAATTGGCGCGATAGACCAACAGCAAAATCACAGATATCAATCATTTCTTGAACTTCGCCTAAGCCCTCTTGATACGATTTTCCCATTTCATAAGAAACAAGTTTTCCCAACGCTTCTTTTCTCTCTCTCAACTTATCGCCAAATTGACGAACGATCTCTCCTCGTAAAGGTGCTGGCATTGTTTTCCAAGTTTTGAATGCTTTTGTGGAAGCCTCCATTACTTTTTCGTAATCCTCTTTACTCGTGGTTTTTACTTTTCCAATCAATTGACCATCAACAGGTGAATAACTTTCGATAACATCACCACTGGCAAAATTATTTGATCCTGTAGATGTGCCATCATTTATATCTTTAACACCCAACTCTTGAAGTGCTTTTTCTATTCCGAAATCGGTAGCAACTGCTTGCATATTTTATTTAATTTAAATTTTAATATTACTTTTTGCGAAGATACGGAAATATTGCACTTTTTTAGTGGATATCGCAATGGTTTTGAAATGTGGCTTTCGAAGAGTGAATTGATTTTATAGCTATTTAAGGACTCAAATTGAATATTTTACAAGCTTATTGTCAAGAGTTGATCAACGTTTCAACGTAAAATGGCCTTTATATTGTTTTTCATTCATACTACCAATTTCCTTGTAATTGACAACAAACCAATAATCATTTGTAGGCAAGAAATCGCCGTTGAAAGTACCATCCCATCCAGCGCCATTCAAATCAAATTGCTTCAACAGCTTCCCATAGCGATCAAAGACAGATACGATGGCATAGTCAAGACACGAGGCACCTTTTATTTGCCAAAAGTCGTTGACAGCATCACCATTCGGCGTGAAAAATCGTGGTGATCCTATAACACATACATCTATTGTTGAAAGACCACACCCATTTTTGTCCCTTGCACTTATGACGTGCGTTCCAAAGCTAACATTATTAAAAATTGGACTATTCTGCCACGTACCGTTATCTAAACTGTATTCATAAATTCCATTGCCAACTGCCAATACTTCGATGATGGGGTTGGCTGTAAAAGCATCTGTCGTAAGTACCACTTCCAGTATTGGTGGCTCGCTGCTAATAACTGTTGTTGTATCCTCGCTTTGACATCCGGTTAAAAGATCCGTCACTAAAACTGTAAATTCACCAAGCTCTTGGGCAGCATAAAATGAGTCAGTACTTACAATATCTCCATTAGCATCAGTCCATACAAAGGAATAATCGGTTGTTGATAATTCTGTTTCTATGACTGGTGATTGAATGACTTCAGTGCCATTCACATTCATACACAACACGTAAGTATCCTCTAAATTCAAAAACGGCAACGGATCTACCTGAACAGTTATTGATACGGTTTCTGCACAGAAGCTTGCTTCCGGTGTGAACGTATAGGTAGTGGTTGTGGTATTATTTAATTCTGGAGACCAAGTTCCGTCAATGGCATTTAGCGATGTTGTCGGCAATGGCGATAATATTGTTCCGCTGCAAATTGTCGGAATTGGATCAAAAACTGGGACATCTGCTTCATTAATAACAATTGTCAATGTTTGTATGGTTGCACACTCACCCATTGCTGGTGTAAAGGTATAGGTTGTGGTGGTTGTTTGGTCAATTGCTGGTGACCAAGTTCCAGAGACACCATTAGTAGAAGTCGTTGGTAAAGCAGAAATTGTATCGGTTGAACATATTGGGCCGACCGGATCGAAAGTTGGCGTTATCTTCGGATTTACCACAATCGTTAAACTTCCGTTACTGGCACATTGACCAATATCGGGCACAAACGTGTAAGTTGTTGTTGATGAAGAATTAAGGTTCGGCGTCCAAGTTCCTGTAATATTATTAGTAGACATTGTGGGTAGCGGATTTAAAACATCTCCATCGCAAATTGGACCAATGGGTGTAAACGTTGGTTGTATTTCTGGAGTGACTACAATGGTCAACGTTTGAGTTGTAGCACAAACCCCAACATCTGGTGTAAACGTGTAAGTTGTTGTAGCTGTATTATTTAGCACTGGCGACCATGTGCCCGAAATACCATTTAACGATGTTGTTGGTAATGGTGCAAGAGTCTCCCCACTGCAAACTATAGGTATGGGATCAAAAAGTGGAACTATGGCTTGAATTATGGCGACAGTGAGATTTTGACTTGTGGCACATTCATCCGGATTCGGTGTGAACGTATAGGTTGTAGTTGTGGTAGTGTCAAAAGCGGGCGTCCAGGTTCCTTGAATTCCATTATTTGAAGTTGTGGGTAAGGTAAAACTATCTTGACTACAAACCGGAGGAACCATATTGAATATGGGAGTTACGATCGGATTAACGACAACTGTCAAATTTTGAGTGCTAGCACATTCACTTGCATTAGGTGTAAAGGTATAGGTTGTTGTAACCATATTATTTATAGAAGGTGACCATGTACCCGAAATACCATTATTTGAAACGGTTGGCAGTAAAACCGATGCTCCCTCACAAACCGGAGAAATAGCATCAAAAACTGGCGTTACTATTGGGTTTACAGTAATGGTAAGACTTTCCGTTGTTGCGCACTCACCTATATTTGGAGTAAATGTGTAAGTGTTCGTCGTATTGTTATTCAATGCTGGAGACCATGTTCCTGATATACCGTTAATTGAGGTTGTAGGTAAGGCAGTTATCGTATCACCCTCACAAATGGTGTTTGCAACGTTAAAACTAGGGGTCATCGGCTGGTCGACTACAATAGTCAAAGTTGTGCTTACTGCACAGGCTCCTGCAGATGGTGTAAAGGTATATGTCGTTGTGGCTGTATTGTTAATCGCAGGCGACCAAGTACCTGAAATGCCATTATCGGACACAGTCGGCAATGGAGCAAGTGAATCTCCCGAGCATATTGCCGGTATCGGAGCGAACGAAGGAGCAGATGAGGGTTGATTTACTGTTATCGTTAGCGTTTGAGTGGTGGCACATTGTCCTGTGGCAGGCGTAAAAGTATAGGTTGTAGTTATCGTATTATCTAAAGCTGGCGACCACGAACCCGGTATAGCATTGTTAGACACGGTTGGCAATGGTGCCAGCGAATCGCCATTGCAAATAGCTGCAACTGGACTAAAAGTTGGGATTGAGCGAGGATTGACAACAACGGTGAGGGTTTCTTCTGCACCACACTCTCCTACATTGGGCGTAAAGGTATAAGTTGTTGTGGTGGTATTATTCAAAGCTGGGGACCACGTCCCAGCGACTGTATTATTGGAAGTAGACGGTAATGTAAACGTATTCCCTTCACAGATGGGCCCAATCGGATTGAAAATAGGAGTTATCAGTGGTGTAATTCGAATCTCAAAACTATCAGATAGCGAATTACAGGAAGAATTTTGAAGGTTGGCAACACTTTCAGCAAATTTTACTCTATAAAATAAACTACCAACGGTAGCTGGTGCAGGAGCATCGTACAAATTTGTAGTTTCGCCAGGAATGTCGTTCCACACAAGATCATCGGTACTTATTTGCCATTGATAGGCGTGGGTTGAAAACACTGAAAAGTCAGGTGTCGCCTCTAAAGGAATTGTACCTATCATATCCTCTACACAAGCTTCAAAAATATTTGAGCCTCCAATGGTGTCATCAATGTCAACAAAGTCACCACAACTTTTAAATACAATATCGTCAATAGCAAGGTCATTTCCACAACCACCACTACCATTATTTTTCATTTTTAAAATAATAGAAGTTTGACCGGGCAATGTTTGAAACACCAAACCATATTGTCGCCATATAGGAGTAGCGGTACTCCCAATGCTACCTGTACTTCCCGAAGCTAGCAGATTTGTATCTGTATTATCCCAAATCTCGAAGTTTACATTTATAGGAATAGCACCCGCACCGCAAAACCCATTCGCTCTTGTTAAATTGATCAACCACGATGAAAATTCATAAGAGGTATTGGCACATAAGCCACTTATAGTTGTTCGGTAAAACTGACCCGGCGAAAAATCTGAATTAATTACCAGCATTTTACCATTGATATCATTTGGCGTATGATCTGGTATGACAAACCAATCAAAATATGCCGTGGTATTACTTACGGCATAAAAACCATCGTCTGGCTCTCCTCCATTTGCAAAATTATAGGTGGTTGTACCTGGTGGTAGAGCACTTTGACCTACTCCAGTTCCAAAAGTTTCGGTAAAAATTGCATTGCCAGAATTCCCCGTACAAAATCCCAATTGCGCGTATGAAGAATTGACAAATAAGCCAAATACAAGAATCTGAATAAATCGAGACAAAAGTTTCACATTTTAAAAGTAGAAATCATAACCTAGAAAATCTAGCAATGTTATATTTTATACTGCTTTATTTAACATATAACGCAACGAAATCGTTTTCGTAAACTCGGGTTATAATCGAATTTTGAATATTTCACAAAATTGAGGAAATTCAAATTTGGAATATGAAGACGTTCGCTTTAAATTAATTCACGGAACAACTCGACACATTTTATTTAATGCGTGTATGTCAACTCATTTTCTAGATTGAAAAAGCCATCAGAACATAAGTCCTTAACGAGTGAAACCACTTCTTAAAATTCGATTCTAATTCCGATGTAAAAATCACTATTTTTGCTTCTCTAACTTTTCAAAAATAAATTATGTACGAGACTTTCAAGATTTTGCACTCTTACTGGGCTTATCTGGTATTATTAATATTAGTACTTGCAACATTCAATGCACTTTTTAAATTTTTTGGTGATAAAGAATTTCACGCCAAAGACTTTAGAATTTCTCTATTTGCATTGATTGTAAGCCACATTCACTTATTACTGGGGATTGCCTTATTTTTCGCAGCTGATTATATAGGTCTAATAAGCGAGATGGGCATGGGTGAAGTTATGAAAAACCCAACATTGCGATCGAACATCGTAGAGCATCCTTTGACTATGATTGTGGCCATTGTTTTAATTACCATGGGCTATTCAAAACATAAAAAGAAATTAACCTCCAAGGCTAAGTTTAAAATGCTAGCTATATTCTATACACTAGCTCTAATTTTGGTATTAGCGAAAATCCCATGGAAAGCGTGGCTAGGGTTTTAATTTATAAAATAAAAGCGCTCCAGTTGATGGGCGCTTTTTTATTTTAAAACATTGATTAAGGATGGTATTCTTTCACCACATAAACAAATACAGGAAAATGATCGCTGAAACCGTCCGTGAACCCGCCATCACCCCAGCTTCTAAAAGGATAGCCAGCCCAACGTCCTTTACGCGTAGTCAGATAGGTTTTATTATAAATCCCAGCTTTATAAAATCGATAGGATTCATAGTCTTTTTCCAACAAGGGCTGGGTTACCAAAATTTGATCGAATAAACTCCAAGCATCTCTGTAAGCGGTTGTTCCTAAACCTGATTTAAAGAGATTTTCATAAGGATTATAGATGTCCTTGAATTTAACCTCATCCTTATCAGATACTGTCTTCAGCTCTTTTTTAATACTATCATTCGTAGGATCATCATTTAAATCGCCCATGATAAAAATCTTCGCATAAGGGTCAATAACCTGAAGGGAATCAACAATTCGTTTTGATAATTTTCCGGCGGCAATACGTCTTGATTTGCTTCGTGCTTCACCTCCGCTTCTCGATGGCCAATGGTTAACAATAATATGAATGAGATCACCATCTAATTTCCCACTCACCAATAACTGATCTCTTGTGTAAACACGGTCTCGTGTCTGATCATCATAAATTTTAAGAGAATGAGTGCTCGTTGCTATTGGCTTAAATATTGCTTTTTGATATAATAAGCCTACATCAATACTTCGTTTGTCAGGCGATTCATAATGCACGATCCCGTAATCTTTTGCCAACAATAGAGGGTCATTTACGAGATTGACCAAAACCTCCCGATTCTCAATCTCACAAACTCCCAAAATGACGGGCGCATTTTTAGCGTCGTCAAATCCAATATCAGAAATGACCCTTGCCATGTTATGCAGTTTTTTCTTATACGCCATTTCTCGCCCAGTTCTCATCTCCATGATCGGTGTTGATTCATCATACTTTGTAGGATCATCGATGGTGTCAAATAAATTTTCCAAATTATAAAATGCAAGCGTATGAATCTTAAAATTTCTCGCTGCTTTTTCTTGCGCATTTACTGCAAAAGAAGTTAGAGAATAAACTATGATTATGAGGGTGTAGTGACGTTTCATAGTAACCATATTATGGATTGTCGTTTATCAGACAAAATTTATTCCAAATGTAATTTATTCTTATAAATAATGTACATTTACCCGCTATTTATTGACCTTAAATTACTGTTATACAAAGGTTAACTGTACTAGAGCATATGAAACATCAGCTTTTGGTTTTTTTGTTTATATGTTTTTCAGTCACTGTCATTAGTGCCCAGACAATTATTAAAGGGAGCATTAATGACGGAACAACTGATGAACCGATTCCTGATGTAACCGTTAGCATTGAAGGATCAGAATTGGTAGAAAAAACCGATGCCAATGGTGAATTTATCTTTCTCCTAAACGTGCCTTTAGGTGAGCAAATGCTTCTGATAGAGAAGATCGGATACGGCACAAAACGGTATCCAATTATCGTTAATGAAGGCAAGACTGTAGACATCCAAGATATGTCCATGGAGTTTGACAATGATGCCCGCGATTTGGTGATCATTTCTATAACGGAGAATGACCTCAATGGCGAAGATGATGGCGCTACGGATAACATATCTGGTTTGCTACAAGCTTCAAGAGATGTGTTTTTGAATGCTGCCGCCTTTGATTTTAGTGCCACTTTTTTTAGACCACGTGGTTTAGACAATTCAGACGGAAAGGTGCTCATAAATGGTATAGAAATGAATAAGTTGATGTCAGGAAGACCCCAATGGGCCAACTGGGGAGGTTTGAACGATGTGCAGCGCAATCAGGAATTTACGATGGGCATGTCTGCCAATGATTACACATTCAGCGATTTGGCAGGTACTACCAACATGATCATGCGAGCTTCTAAATATCGGAAGGGAGGACGCTTATCGTATGCGTCAGCTAATAGATCTTACGAGGGTCGAGTCATGGCAAGTTATAGTTCTGGACTTGTGAATGGCGGATGGTCCTATACTTTTTTGGGCTCTAGAAGGTTTGGTAACGAAGGTTATGTAGACGGAACCTTATATGATGCCAACTCGCTTTTTCTTTCCGTAGAAAAACAATTAAGCGAAACTCACAGTCTCAATTTTTCAGCAATCTACGCACAAAATAGACGAGGCCGTTCTACGTCTGTCACGGAAGAGGTTTATAACTTAAGAGGGAATGAATACAATCCATTTTGGGGTGTTTTGAATGGGGAACAGAGAAACTCACGCATTCGGCGTGTCAATGAACCCATTTTTATGTTAAATCATTTCTGGAATATCTCAAATAAAACATCATTAAATACAAATGCATCCTATCAATTGGGTACAACAGGAAATACACGTATCGATAACGGAGGCACGAGACTTGTCACTTTCAACGGTCAAAATAGCTACATTGGCGGCGCCAATAATCCCGATCCTACCTACTATCAAAGACTTCCAAGCTATTTCTTAAGAGATTCCAATCCGAGTGCTTTTGATTTTGAACAAGCATTTATCGCTCAACAGCAATTTCTAAATGATGGGCAACTGGACTGGAATGCATTATATAGTGGAAATGCCAATATCGCGGCTCAAGGCGGAAATTCTATTTATGCCATACAGGAAGATAGAAATGACGATCAAGATTTCACCGTAAACACAATTGTTGATAGCCAAATATCCAATGACATTAAGATCAATGGAAACATCTCTTATCGACGACTTAAAAGTGAGAATTTCGCCGTCCTTAATGATCTTTTGGGTGGCAATGGCTTTTTGGATGTTGATTTTTTTGCTGAAGAAACCGACCCCAATTCCATAGATGGTTTGTTGGAAAGCGTCGCACAGAGCGACAGAAGAAATCCGAACCGCATTGTAAAAGAAGGTGAACGTTATAAATACAATTTTGATATTGAGGCCAGTGTTTTGAATGGCTTTGCACAAGCTCAATTCAATTATAAAAAGATTGATTTTTACACTGGTGTTTCTGTTTCACAAACATCGTATCAACGCATCGGATTATATGAAAATGGCAATTTTCCGGGCACACGTTCATTCGGGCCAAGCGAAAAACTACAGTTCTCCAACGCTGGTTTTAAAGGCGGACTCACTTACAAAATAAGTGGGCGTCATTTATTGGGATTGAATGCCAGCTATCAAACCAAAGCGCCAACGATCAGAAATTCTTTTAGCAATTCTAGACAAAACAACGATGTTGTCATCGGTTTGGAAAGCGAAAATATTCAATCACTTGATGTCAGCTATGTGTTTCGTTCTCCTATCGTGAAGGGACGATTAACGGGATATTTTTCAGAATTTAAAGACGGAACCGACATCGGCTTCTATTTTACTGAAGATCTTGCCGGACAAGGATTTAACTCTGGTGATGCTTTCGTTCAAGAAATTACAACCAATATCGACACCAGAAATGTAGGTATTGAGTTTGGTTTAGAAGCTCAAGTGACATCAACGTTAAAACTTAAAGCTATAGCTTCTGTGGGGCAATATGTTTACATTGATGATCCTGATCTTTACTTAACGAGTGATGATTTTGACGGACCGCTCACGTTTGGAGATGGAAAGGCAAATCTTAAAAATTATCATGTGCCTGGTGGGCCTGAACGTGCCTATCAATTGGGATTTGAGTATCGTGATCCAGACTTTTGGAATTTTGGACTTACTACCAATTATTTTTCAAATGCCTATATTGATGTTAGTAATTTAGCGCGATCCGCAAATTTCTCAACCGATTTTGATGGTCAAGAGATCATAGCTTATGATGCTTCAATTGCACGTCAACTTTTGAAGCAAGAAAAATTTGATGATTATTTTTTAGTAAATGTTACCGGAGGAAAGTCTTGGAGAGTGAAAAGCTATTTTATTGGTTTTTTCGCGACCATCAATAATGTTCTAGATCAAGCTTATAAAACTGGTGGATTTGAGCAATCTCGTATTGCAAAATACACAAGGTTGGAAGAGGATCAATCTAGGGCATTCGGTCCTTTGTTTGGCGCTCGCTATTTTTATGGCAACGGCACCACCTATTACCTAAATGTATATGTTAGATTTTAAAATTTAAAATTGATAAACACCCATGAAAACATCTAAATGGAATCTAATTATAATGTTTGTTGTATCGGTAATATCATTTTGCGGTTGCGTACAAGATGATGATTTTAAAGTTCCTGATACTGTTGTTGCAGACCCCGTTATTCCTGGAACAATCATTGATATCGATGCCGTATTGGGGTCAGTAAACCAGGCTAATATCGGCAATAATAACATGGATGCGATTATTACGTTTGAAGCAACAAACACGTATATGCTGGGCTATGTCATTTCCAGTGATGAAGCCGGTAATTTTTTCGAGGAATTGATTTTACAAGATAGACCAGAAAACCCAACAGCTGGTATTAATGTACAGATTGACGTGAGTCCGCTTTTTACAATTTATAATTTTGGTAGAAAAATTTACGTAAAATTGGATGGATTATCTGCTGGAGTAAGTAATGGCGTCATTACGATCGGCAGAAGGGATGGTGAACGCATCGAGAAAATCTCGGGAGCTAAAATGACTGAACACTTGATTCGCACACCTGAAGTAGCATCAATAGTTCCATTGGTTGTTGACATCAATGACTTTTCTAACGAGTTAGAGAGCTTATATATACAATTGAACAATGTTCAATTTGGTGCCAGTGAAGTTCTTGGTGATAATCCCAAAACATTTGCTGCCGAAGACGATGATGAGTTTGATGGAGAACGCCTCCTTCAAAATTGTACTGAAGGCGGCTCTGTCATTTTAAGCACTAGTACCTTTTCCGATTTTAAAGGCTTGTTACTTCCTGCAAATCAAGGTAGCATTAAAGGCGTATTGACGCGCAATTTCTTCGATACATTCTATACCATGTATATCAATTCACCCGAAGATATCACTTTTGATACAGATGAGCGCTGTGGATGTGGGCTAGAATCAACTGTAGGTACTTCCAATTTATTTATTGACAATTTTGAAACGCAGACTTTAAACACCTTAATCACAGGAAATGGCTGGACAAATTATATCGAAGCGGGATCAACTGGATGGGAAGCATACACTGCCACCGGTACCAATGCCTCTTTAGGAAAATCTGCTAGGTGCAGCGGCCGTTTTTCTAATGGTGATTCAAATGTTGCGTGGTTGATTACGCCTGCCGTTGATTTGGATACAACCACCAACGAGACCTTAAGATTTAAAACTTCAAATAGTTTTTCTGATTCCAGCACATTGGTTGTCTTATATTCCGACAATTGGGATGGTACCGTCGCAGGCGTAAATTTGGCCTCCTGGAAACCAATTGTCGACGCCACCATTGTACAGGATTCTGACTTTTTTGGTGATTGGATTAATTCAGGGCCAATTTCACTTGATTGTTTGTCGGGTATAATTAACGTGGCGTTTAAATACCAAGGTAGTTCTGATGAAGATTTTGATGGCACCTATGAGCTCGATGATATTTCAATTGATGCTCAATGAGCATAAATAACCTATATTTACAAGCCACATCATGAGATGTGGTTTTTTTATGCCAACATATGGAACAATTCGATCCTATTTTTTACAAAATATTTCAATATTATAAACCTCGCTATAAAAGTAAGGCGAATGATATTGCTCTAGCATATATTCTTTTTTTACAGATATCACTTCTTTTATTACTAGGGAGCTTTTTTCTTTTATTCTTTGGTCAGATGAAGGTAACGCTCATATCAAATTCAAAAGCGCTTGGAATCTATAGTGTGTTAATAGTGATCTTGATTTTCCGCAATTGGATATATTATACGGGAAAAAAGCGTAAAGTTCTAAACACTAAAATCACAAAAGGATCAAAAACGGTGTCAAACATCTGGATTTTTTGGATCATTCCAACAGCATGCCTGTTGTTTTCTTTTTTACTGATTCAACGTTTGTAGCGAATGAGTTGGCTAGCATGCTATCATTAAGTTCAAGATAGATTGAACGAGATCCACTCGCATGAATCCGTAGTGTTTTCAAACATCTTACTTTATTCTGTCAAACCATAACGCAATCAAAAAGCCAGAACAAAGAATTGTTCTGGCTTTTTGATTTTAAAATATCAGCTTGTTTTTCTATGCTGACGTATGTTTATTCCGTTGCGTTTTTCTCTACAATGATGAATTCTGAACGGCGGTTCATAGCGAACTCTTCGTCTGTACAACCCGTTCCACACTCAACTTTAGGAGCTGTTTCACCTTTACCTTCACCTTTGATTCTAGATTTATCGATTCCTTTAGAAATGACATATTGCACTGTTGTTTTGGCGCGTCTATCAGATAATCTAAGATTGTAAGAAGCAGATCCTCTACTATCAGAATGTGACGTAACATCAATAACCATCTCTGGGTATTTATTCATGACTTGCACCAATTTATCCAATTCAAATGCTGCTTCAGATGTAATATTCGATTTGTCGAAATCAAAATAGATCGGTGCCAATTCTATTCTACCATCAGCGATGATGTTATCAATGGGATCTAAAGAAATCGTGACTGTATTTTCAGTTTCTTGTGTTCCTTTGACTGGTACCCTTTTGCTTTCAAAACCGTCTACAACGACTTCTAATTCTGTATTCTCATCACATTCCACGATAAATTCAGCAATACCCTCTTCATTGGTTTCTTTGCTGACAACCTTATTGCCCTTATCATCATAAAGTGTTACCATAGCGCCGCTCACAGGGTTCCCTGTCTTGTCATCCACAACGTTAGCCATAACCAACACATCACAAATTGGCTCTAACCTCATTGTACGGTAAATATCGTCACTTCCTTTACCACCTTCACGATTGGAAGACACAAAGCCCTCACCACTAGCGTCATCGACATGGAATGCAAAGTCATCCGAATTACTACTAATTGGAATGCCGACATTTCGAATAGGTGTCATTTTACCATCAATCTCCTTCGTGAAAAATACGTCAAGACCACCAAGACCTAAATGACCATTGGAAGAAAAGTATAGGATGTTATCATCACTGATAAACGGAAACATCTCCTGACCTTCTGTATTGACAGTTTGACCCAAATTCATAGCTTCTCCTAGTGTTCCATCTTCGTTGATGGGTGCTTTGTAAATATCAAAAAGTCCAAAACCACTTGGCATATCTGAAGAAAAATAAAGCGTTTTTCCATCTTTACTAACAGATGGGTTTTTTGCTGAATAGTCTTCAGTAACATTTAGAGCTTCTACATTATCCCACTTGTCTTCTCCGATTGACGTTGCCTTATATAAATGAACAGATCCTAGTTTGTTTCTTGATAAGGTGTCTTTTACAAACTCTTTTTCAAAAAAGCTTTCTCTAGAAAAATACATGGTTTTACCATCGGGACTGAAGGCAACAATACCTTCATGATAGCTTGTATTGATTTTACCTTTTAACGTTTGTGGCTCATCATAACCACCTTCACTGTTTTTTGTTGAGACAAAAACATCCAAAAATGGTTGAGCATTCCAGCCATATGTTTTACCAGTAATATCCCTTGCAGATGTAATGTATAGCTTACCATCTTTTAAAGTCCCACCAAAATCAGAATATTCTGTATTCAAATCCATATTCTCGACCCTGAATTTTTTACCACGTTGTAAGATCTTTGGAATATAGTCAGGATCCGCTTTAAAAGCCATCGCTCTTTGATCGCTTGGACGTATGTCGGCAAATCGTTGCATCCAATCATTGGATTGTGCATATTTACCATTGGCTTTAAGCATCTGTGCGTACTTATATACCATTTCGGATTCAGGAGCAGGATTTCCTTCTAATGCTTGGTAATAATATTGTTCCGCCTTCTTTGTATCAAAGACATTATAATAGGACTCTGCAAGTCGACCATATACGTATGCATCAGCCTTTCCTTCCTCTACTAGTTTTTCGTAATCTTTAGCTGCATCTACGAATTCTAGTTCATTAAAGTGCTTATCAGCTTTCTTGGTATCTTTGTTTTGAGCAACTAAATTTGAACAAACCAAGATGGTAAGAGTAATAAATATGTTGAGTTTTTTCATTTTTTTTTAGCTTATCTGTTAGAAATATCTTGGTGAGCGCGAAATTTTTCTTGCGAAGTTCAAATCGAATAAAAGCATGATCTCATGAGATGCTGGCGCATACCTTCTAATGTCAGAAGTTACATTATCATAAGCATAACCGATTCTGATATTTGGTGTAATCGCGAAATTGACCAATCCCGAAAATGAATCATCCAGTCTGTATGAAGCACCAATTTCAAATTTTTCGTAGAAAAGCGCATTAATATTCGCATCAAAAGACGTTGGAGCAGAGAACGCTGACTTTACTAAAAATGAAGGCTTCAATTTTGTATTTTCTGAAAGTTGGAATACATATCCACCCGTTAAGAAGTAATGACTTGTTTCAGTGCCATACTCTGTGCCCTGTGCATTTAATTTCACAGAACTCAAGATATTAGGAACAGAAAAAGCAAGATAGTAATTATCTGTATAATAGAACACGCCCGCGCCAACGTTAGGAGTCGCTCCAGAAACATCATTAAAAAACGGATCGCCCTCATCGATGAGATCAAGTCCTGCAAGACCGATATCATGAAACGTGGCGCCTGCTTTAATACCGAAAGCCAGTCGATGCTCACCTGCAAATCTTAAAGTATATGAGAAATCCGCATAGGCATTTGTCTCTCTGACTGGTCCGATCTCATCTGTTATCACGGATAGACCAGCTCCCATTTTATCATTTATCGGGGTATGACCGAAGAATGTAGCCGTTTTAGGAGCCCCATCTAAGCCTGTCCACTGTGTGCGGTACAAAAGTCCGAACGAAAGGTTTTCTTTTGAACCAGCATAAGCAGGATTCAAGACGTTCATGTTGTACATGTACTGCGTATATTGCGGGTCTTGCTGGCCTTGCATATTAAAGGCAATCAGCATTATCAAGATGATAAGTAGTTTTTTCATGTTATTTGTTTGGTTCTTTATCGTTCCTTTTTTTATTTATTTAAGTATACCCAAGAGCTTTTGGTTTTAGCACCACCCTCGTAGACCATCGTATAGAAATACGTTCCTACCGGAAGCTCATCGCCATTGTCTGCCTGACCAACCCATTCGTTGGTATAATTATCTCTAGAGTATACTAAAGTTCCATTTCTATTATAGATCTCAAGTCTGGTAACGTCGAAATTTCTTAAATCAAAAGTGTCATTTCTCATATCTCCATTTGGAGAGATTCCTTGAGGAATTACACAACTTTCCAACTCAATGATATTTTGTGAAACGATATCTGTACATCCTGTAGCGTTGAAAGTCACTTCAATTTCATAAAGTCCACTTGTTAGAACTGGAAGAACAAAATCATTCTCACCCGCTATAACACCTCCATCTTGATACCATACAATCGATACTTCAGATGCCGAATAATTTTGCGGCGTTGCTGTTATAAATATCGGTTGTGTAGCATTAGGACACACTTGATACTCAAAATCTGTTGCAAAAGTTGTAACTGGCAGTTCTCCAGCGATAAGATCAAAATCGATAACAGCGAAACAATCTACAGCAGTATTATTATCTACACGCGCCCAGATAGTTTGTGGATTTACAGTGTTAGTAAATGGTGACGGTAAAGCGCCAACACCTGCATTAGCGTCTTCTTCCGATACGTAGTAGCTAACAGTAAAGTCTGCAGCATTCTGACCATTCAAAATGTTTGCGTTATTGTCTGTCAAATCGAATGACACAAGTCCATCGCCAGAAGTATCGTCACATAACGTGATGTCAGATGACGTCGCTGTTGGGATAGGTCCTGATATGATCAAATCAAAACTTGTCGTTGCAATACAAAATGTCGCATCAGCATCCTCTATTCGGACCCAAATGGTTTGTGGATTCGTGATATTAGTATAAGGCGAGCTTAAAGCACCCGTATTTGTGATTGCATCTGTCTGTGATAAGTGATAGGTTACGTTCACCAATGAACTATCTTGGGTTCCCAAAATGGTGGTCGTTTGAGAATCCAAATCAAAATCTTCGAAATCATCGCCAGAAACATCATCACACGTTACTAAATCCTCAGCAGCATTGGCAATTGGAGATACTCCAAGATTGACCTCAACCTGAAGCGAGAATGCTAAATCTTCACAAACATCACCATTGGCAATCACTTGATAGATTCCAGATTCCGTCACTGAATGAGTCTCGGAGTTTGAATCAGGAATTGCAAAACCATTTAAATACCACTCATAAAAATTGGCATACGGAGAG
>JBBSOJ010000028.1:0-19951 GCA_038259855.1 Flavobacteriales bacterium | reverse complement strand
GGTCTCAATCATATCTGGTCGGCCACCAGTGACGCCCGACATCTGATTCGGTTGTTGCAGGGAATGGGTGACATCAAGAATCGTTGGTGCATAGTCGCGCATGGTTGGGATGCCCCTAAAATCAACAATCATATCCTGATAGCCAAACATGGTACCTCTGTCTGTAATCCAGGCGTTTTCATTACCAGCATCTTTCACTTTTTGTACCGCATGTTTCATCGATTCAGGACTCATGAATTGCCCTTTTTTTAAATTCACCACTTTTCCAGTTTCTGCCGCAGCAATCACCAAATCGGTTTGTCTGACTAAAAATGCAGGAATTTGCAAAACATCGACGTATGCTGCAGCCATGGCCGCATCCGAAACTTCATGAATATCCGTAACTGTGGGAATATCGAATGTTTTCGAAACTTTTTGTAGAATTTTTAAAGCTTTTTCATCACCAATGCCTGTAAAACTATCAATACGACTTCGATTGGCTTTTTTAAAACTTCCCTTAAAAACATAAGGTATTTGAAGCTTGTCAGTAATCTTGACTACTTTTTCCGCAATGCGCAGTGCCATATCTTCTCCTTCAATGGCACAGGGGCCGCATAAAAGAAAGAAATTATCAGAACCAGTATGTTTGAGTTTCGGAACGCTATTGAGAGTCATGTCTATTCAAATTTAAGATGCCAAAGTTACGGATTTTTAAGCAGGTTAACGTAAATATAAACATCATTCCTGTTTCAAATGTCAAATACAAACCCGCCGTGCGTGCGACAGATTTAAAGTGAAAACAGCGCGAATCTTCATAACCCTATGCAATTGAAAATCAAAATTCTAAAGCTATGTAGCGGTTATGCCACCGGATAAATTTATCATTCAAATAATTCTCTAGTAACTTACGTATTTACAAAGGAATTTAACCTACCTTTGCACGCTTAAAATAAGGCATCATTATGGCTAATATCAAAAACATTGCAATCATTGCACACGTTGACCACGGAAAAACAACCTTGGTAGACAAAATCATGTACCATTGCCAACTTTTTCGTGATAACGAAAATACAGGCGATTTAATTCTAGATAACAACGATTTAGAACGTGAAAGAGGGATTACAATTACTTCTAAAAACGTTTCTGTTGTATATAAAGACACAAAAATCAATATTATCGATACACCTGGTCACGCCGATTTCGGAGGTGAGGTAGAACGTGTATTAAACATGGCGGATGGTGTTTTGTTACTTGTAGATGCTTTTGAAGGCCCAATGCCACAAACACGTTTTGTGCTTGGAAAAGCGATAGATTTAGGTTTGAAACCTTGCGTTGTTATCAATAAAGTAGATAAAGAAAACTGTACGCCAGAAGAAGTACATGAGGCTGTTTTTGATTTGATGTTTGAATTAGGTGCCGAAGAGTGGCAGTTAGATTTTCCAACAGTGTATGGTTCTGCCAAGAATAATTGGATGAGCGACGATTGGAAAAATGAAACGCAGAACATCGAGCCATTATTGGACATGGTTCTTGAGCATATTCCTGCGCCAAAAATCGAAGAAGGAACCACTCAAATGTTGATTACATCTTTGGATTTCTCTTCATTTACAGGTCGTATTGCGATTGGTCGTTTACAAAGAGGTATCTTAAAAACAGGTATGAACATTTCGTTGGTAAAACGTGATGGTCGTATTGTGAAATCAAAAATTAAAGAATTACACGTGTTTGAAGGTCTAGGCCGTAAGAAGGTTGATGAGGTGCAGGCAGGTGATATTTGTGCATTGGTAGGATTGGAAGGATTTGACATTGGTGATACAATTGCCGATTATGAAAATCCAGAAGGTTTGAAAACCATCGCCATTGATGAACCAACCATGAGTATGTTGTTTACCATCAATGATTCTCCATTCTTCGGTCAAGACGGAAAATTTGTGACGTCTCGTCATATCAAAGATCGTTTGACAAAAGAATTGGAAAAAAATCTTGCCTTGCGTATGCAGGAAACAGATAGTGCTGATAAATTTATGGTCTTCGGTCGTGGTGTATTACACTTGTCTGTTTTAATTGAAACCATGCGTCGTGAAGGGTATGAGCTTCAGATTGGGCAGCCACAGGTAATTATCAAAGAAATTGATGGTGTTAAATGTGAGCCAATTGAAGAGATGACCATTGATCTTCCAGAGAATGTTTCTGGGAAAGCGATTGAAATGGTATCCATTCGTAAAGGTGAAATGTTGAGCATGGAAGCCAAAGGTGAGCGTATGATCTGTAAATTCTTAATTCCGTCTCGTGGAATTATCGGTTTGAGAAATTACTTGTTGACAGCGACTGCTGGTGAAGCTATCATGACACACCGTTTTAAAGAATATCAGCCGATGCGAGGTGGCATTCCAGAACGTCAAAATGGCTCTTTGGTATCTATGGAAAAAGGTCAAGCGATTCCGTATTCTATCGATAAATTACAGGATAGAGGTAAGTTTTTCGTAGATCCGGGAGAAGATATTTACGAAGGTCAGGTTATTGGAGAGAATTCCCGTGGGGACGATATGGCTGTCAATGTAACCAAAACAAAAAAATTAAGTAACGTCCGTTCTTCTGGCGCTGATGATAAAGCCAGAATTATTCCGGCAGTAAAATTCTCTTTGGAGGAAGCTTTGGAATACATTCAAAAAGATGAATACGTTGAGGTGACACCTAATTTCTTACGTTTGAGAAAAGTCTTATTGACTGAAACGGAACGTAAAAGAGGTAAGTCGAACTAAATTATCATACACATTGTTAAAAAAGGAATTCAGAAATGGATTCCTTTTTTGTTTTCGGAGTTCTTCTATTGTATAAACATGAACTTCATTATATTTACAAAAAAAAATAATGTATTTATTATATTTCGATCCGGGTCTAGGTGCTATGATCATACAGGCTTTAGTTGCTGCGGTGGCTGGAGTCATTCTGTTTTCAAAGAATCTTCTATACAAACTAAAATTGTTTTTTGGCTTGGTAAAGGAGGATTCCAATGAGTTGTTTGATGATATCAACGTGTCTGAATCAGATGTAGATAAGAATGAAAAACGTGGAGGCGAATAAGCAACACAAGTCATCCTTTAGAGATCCATCGGGTTTTGTGTTTTTAGAAGACGGAATCGTCAAAAGGAAAATGTTCCCAAACTATTTTCCGGTTTACAACAAGTTAAGCGAACTACAATTTTATAATAAACTCTTCAACAGTGGGCTTTTAATTCCCCATAAGGAATTGTCGGCCTCTGATTCGGAAATCATCCTTCTACCAGAACAGATTCCATTTATTACCTATCCCTATGAATGGAGTTTTTTGCAGTTTAAGGAAGCCGCTTTATTGACGCTTAAGCTTCAAAAGTACTGTTTACTTAACGAAGTGACTCTAAAGGATGCCTCCGCCTTCAATGTGACATTTCATAATGGCAAAGCAGTCTTTATCGATACCTTATCGTTCGATTTATATATAGAAAACACGCCTTGGCGCGCCTATAAACAATTTATCATGCACTTTTTAGGGCCTTTGGTTCTTTCGTATTATCATGGATCCCAATCCTTAAAATTGATGAGTACGTTTATTGACGGTATACCATTACCCATGTTGACGTCGATGCTGCCGTTTAAAACAAAATTGAGTCCTACCCTTTACACCAACATTCATCTTTTGGCGAAATTTGAGGATAAGCATAATGAGGACACGCATGGAGGTTCAACAGCCTATAGCTTATCCAAAAAGGCACAGTTGAAAATCATAGAAAATTTATACGATTATATTAAAAATCTCCATTTAAAGGAGGAAACGGAATGGAGTGATTATTATAGTAAAATCAATTATTCCGATAAAGCGTTTCAACAGAAAGCCTTGATCATTGATACTTGGATTCAAAAAAGTAAAGCAAAAACGTTGATCGATGTTGGAGGAAATGACGGCACTTTCGTTAGAAAATTATCTCAACCGATCGATCATGCTTTGGTTTGTGATATTGATCCTAATGCCATCGATGTCAACTATAAAAAGATTAAAGAACGTAAAGAAACATTTATTACAACGTTTGTTCTGGATGTATTGAATCCTTCGGCTGGCATAGGGTTTGAAAATGCCGAAAGGGAATCGTTCATTAATCGGGCTCGCAATTTCGAACCAGATGTGACCTTGGCGTTGGCAATCATTCATCATATATCGTTGTCAGGAAATGTACCATTTAAACGCTCTGCGCAGTTTTTCGCACTGTTTTCAAAAAAATTGATCATCGAGTTTCCTGATAGAAATGATTCATGGGTACAACGTCTATTGACTAATAAGTCGGATTTCAAAGATCATTTTGATTTCTATAATATCACCAATTTTGAAACTGCATATCTTGAACGTTTTGAACTCATCGAAAAACTGAAGATTGAAGATTCTGAACGTACGATGTTTCTATTAAAGCGAAAAGAGTCTTGAAAAACGCGGTATCAGCATATTTAGGGTCTTCCAAAAACAATGTAATTTTAGTAGCTGTTGCTTCTGGTTTTTATCCTTTTCTACATTTTTACAATAGTAATCTACCTATTGCTGATTCTCTCCTACAGTGTGCGATGTTGGCGCTATTATGTTTTTTGCTTCCGCTCGGATTGATGCTCATTGCAAGGTTACTTACAAAAATAAAACCTTTCAGTTTTTTCAGTGCCTCATATTTAAGCATCATTAATATAAGCGTTTTTACCATGTTGCTGGTTCGCATCATGTTCCAAATGGGAAAAGGAATTTCTTTAGTTTTACTAATGACTGCCATAGCTATTGGTTATTTATTACACAAACATTTAAAGAAAATCGTAGTGCTTCAATTGGTTCTGGCATTTGTAAGTTTTGTCACGCTAGTACCGAAAGTGATATTCGCTTTTCAACAGAATAATAGCGATTGGAATCAAGTCTCCAAAGACATGCTTGAAGCCAAACTCATTAAGACGCCAAATATTTTTGTGATTCAGCCAGATGGCTATGTAAACAGTGCTGATTTAAAAAAGGCGCCATATAGTTATGACAATAGTAACTTTGAGCTTTGGCTTTCAGGGCGTGGTTTTATCGATTATGAAAATTTTCGAAGCAACTATTATTCGACCCTCACCTCAAATGCTTCGATGTTTGCTATGAAACATCATTATTATAGCAATACCAACCCCAATACAGTTAAAACCTATAACGCAAATGATGTCATTGTTGGCGATGAGAATAACGTGTTAAAAATTCTAAAAAATAACGACTACAAATCCTTTCTATTAACGGATAATACCTATTTTCTATCTAACCGACGCGCTCTTTTTTATGATCATACCAACGTACCGCTAGAGGATGTTTTTTATTTCAGTGTTGGTGACCTACCAAATGTAAATATCAGCTCAGATTTAACGAGGGCTTTAGATAGCTTGACACATTTTCCAAATTTTTTCTTCATTGAGAAGACGATTCCTGCGCACATAACGCATAGAGAAGAGTGGTCTCAAGGTGCTGAAAAAGAAAAAAACAATTATTTAGAACGTTTGGAAGGAGGAAATAAATGGTTGAAAAATCAAATAAATACGATTCTGGAATTTGACGAAGATGCTATGATTATCATCGTTGCAGATCATGGTGGCTATGTTGGTATGGACTATACCAAAGAAGTTTATGAAAGAAAATTAAGTGAAGAAGAAACGATATCAACGTTCAGTAGTATTTTGAGCATTAAATGGCCAAAAACTATACATCCTGAAGGTTTGGAGTTCAAGACAAATGTTAATTTATTTAGACAGATTTTTTATGGTTTAAGTGGGGATGCTGTTTTTTTAAAAGATCAAGAAAAGAATAGTAGTTACCTTCCTTTTATTGAAGATGGAAAAGCAATATATTATCAGGTCCTTGATGAAGATCGAAATAAAACATTTTTGCCTTACAATGATCAAGAATAAGGGCTAGGACGGGTCCATTTAAAATTGATTTATCACAGGTTATTATACTAATTTTTGAAAGTAATTTTTTAAGTTCTATTTTTGGATGATGAGTGAATTTCAAGTTGTAAAATATTCGCAGTCCGAGGCCGGTTCGTGGAACGATTTTGTGGCGACCGCCAAAAATGCCACGTTTTTATTCCACCGCGACTTTATGGAATATCACAACGATCGGTTTGAAGATTTTTCATTAATGGTTTTTAAGAATGGCAAGCTTTTTTCAATTATGCCGGCTAATAGAGTGGGTAACAAAATCCATTCGCATCAGGGATTAACTTACGGTGGCATATTATTACCGAAAAGTGTTTCTTTTGAGATTGTTAGGGAACTTTTTAATGCAATCGTATCGTTTTTAAAAATTTCAGGGTTTGACGAGCTACATATAAAAATGATTCCTGATTTTTACACACAACCACCAGCTAATGAAATGTCGTATCTATTGGCTTATAACAACGCAGTACTTGAAAAACGAGATATGGTTCTAGCGATAGATTTTTCTAGACCAGTTATTTTTCATAAAACGAAATTGAAACATTTCAAAAAAACTCAAAATTTAGATCTGAAAATTAGTTCCACAACTGACTTTAGTAATTTTTGGAATCAAGTATTAGAACCTCGTTTAGAGCAAAAACATCAAACCAAGCCAGTTCATAGTTTGTCAGAAATCGAGTTGCTATTTAATAAGTTCCCAAATAACATCGAGCAGTTTGATATATACTCTGAAAACGAAATTGTGGCGGGCATTACGGTATTTAAAACGGATAGCGTTGTAAAATCACAATATGGTGCCACGACTGACAGAGGTGAAAAGTTAAGAGCATTGGAGTATCTATTCATGTACTTAATATATAAATTTAAGGCTGAAGGAACATCATTCTTTTCTATGGGTACGGTATGCGATTCAAACGAATTAGGTTATAATAGGGGGTTGCTTAGACAGAAAGAAGAATTAGGATGTTCAGTATACACTCAAGATTTTTATAAAATGACCTTAAGATGATCCCATTTTTAGACCTTCAGAAGATAAACGCTCGATTCGAGCCTCAATATAAAACGGTCTTTCAGCAATTTTTAGATTCTGGCTACTATGTTTTAGGCAATGAAGTCAACCAATTTGAAAAAGAGTATGCAGACTATTGCGGTACCAAACACAGCATTGGCACGGCTAACGGACTCGATGCGCTCATACTTATTTTTAAGGCCTATATTACATTGGGTAAACTGAAGCTTGGAGACGAGGTAATTGTCCCTGCCAATACCTACATTGCGAGTGTATTGTCAGTGATCCATAGCGGATTGAAACCTATCCTTGTTGAACCGGATGCCGCAACTTTCAATATATCTCCAATAGAAATAGAGAAACACATTACCAAAAATACACGCGCCATCTTGGTGGTTCATTTATACGGACAATTGGCCAATATGCAAGCCATTAATACCATCGCCAAAGAGCATCAGTTATTGGTTGTAGAAGATGCCGCCCAAGCACATGGAGCAGTTGGAAATTCTAATTTTCAATTGCCAAATTCCAAAACAATCACAGAAGCACCATCTACCCACAACCCGCTACCCACTACCTACTTTAAGGCAGGCAATTTGGGAAATGCAGCAGGGTTCAGTTTTTACCCAAGTAAAAATTTAGGCTGTTTAGGGGATGGAGGCGCGGTGACGACCAATGATGATCAGCTCGCCGAGTGCGTTCGTGTTTTGCGTAACTATGGAAGCTCCGAAAAGTATGTCAACACCCATGTCGGAATTAATAGTCGGCTTGATGAAATTCAAGCGGCATTTTTGAGAGTTAAATTGAAAAGTCTCGATGCTGACAATGAACAACGACGACATATTGCAAATCGTTATTTATCAGAAATAACCAATAATAAAATAAGTCTTCCTTTTTATGATCAATCTAAAAATCACGTGTTCCATGCGTTTGTCGTTCGGGTTACTGATAGAGCTGATTTCACCGCATATTTGGATGTAAATTCTATTGGATGGCTTATACATTATCCGATCCCGCCCCATAAGCAAAAGGCATTCGAAACCATGGCTGATAAATCGTTCCCACTAACTGAAGCGATTCATGAAAGCGTCGTCAGCATCCCAATGAGCCCCATAGTATCAAAGGATGATGTCACTTCAGTCATTCGTATTTTAAATCGTTATTGATTGGCCAAATTCCAAAGATATATCAACAATCACGTATTGTTCAAATTGGGATACCTAAATACCGCTGCCGTTGCTGCTCGTATAATTGCAGGTGTTTTAACCTCAAAAGCGATCGCGATCTTTATAGGGGTTGAAGGGATGGCGCTCATAGGAAATTTGAGAAATTTATTAACGGCGGTTCATGCCACATCGATGTTGGGTCTATATCAAGGGTTAGTAAAGTATATTGCCCAGTGTAAAGAGGATGCCATAGAATTGGGTAAAACACTCTCGACCGCTTTTCACATCGGGTTTGTGTCAACGCTTGTGACCGCTTTCATCTGCTATTACAACGCTGATGTTATTAATAATATATTATTCCCCTATAATTTTAGGTACGCTTACATCATTAAGGTGTTAGCTATAGCTCTACCTTTTTATACGTTAAATCTATTCTGTTTTGCAATTATGAATGGATTTGCAAAATATAAAATGTTATTGGTCATCAATATCATTGGTCAGTTTTTAGGTCTTGGAATCACGTTGGTGCTCATTTATCAGGGACGTATTGATGGCGCGCTGTTGGCGGTTGTTATAACGCCGTCGCTATCACTTTTAATGACATTAGTGGCGATTTTATATCGGAGAAGTTTAGTATCCATAGTCAGGTTTTCCAATGTGAGTCTTGTGGTGCTCAAAAAATATGTGCCTTTCGCCATTCTTACTTTGGTCACTGCCATAGCGATTCCTGTTGTGTCTATTATCATCAGAAATTACTTGATTGATGTCGTCGGTATCAAAGAAGCGGGCTATTGGGAAGCCATGAATCGCATTTCTGACTATTACCTCATGTTCATCATGTCGATGATGAGTCTGTACTTTCTACCTAGATTCAGTGAAATTGATACAAAAAAAGAATTTAGAAGTGAGGTTTTTAATTTCTACAAAACGATTATGCCATATTTCGGAGGCGGGTTACTCTTGATATATCTTTTGCGCTCCTTTATTGTCCCTCTGGTGCTTTCTGAAGCATTCCAACCGACAGAAGATTTGTTTGCATGGCAACTCATGGGAGATTTTGTAAAGGTGTTGTCAGTGGTCATTGCGTATCAATTTATAGCGAAACGTATGTTCTGGCATTTTATAATTATTGAGATTTTCCTGGTGTGTATGCTGTATTTAACCAGCATATTTTTTATTGATACTTATGGATTGGAAGGCGCTGTCATCGGACATTTCGTGAGTTATATATTATTTTATGTTTTGGTGCTACTATTGTTTGGCAGTTCTTTGTTTGGTGTGATACAAGATGAAAACCTTTAATAAAGGTTATAAAGACTATTTTTGAAATATAAAAAACAAAATCTTTGTATTGAAAAACATTCTTGAAACTATCAGAACAAATGTGTTGATCAAAATTGCGTCTATCAATTCTGTCGCCATTGTGGTTCGTATTATTGCAGGTTTTTTGACTTCCAAGGTAATAGCAATCTATGTTGGAGCCGAAGGGATGGCACTCATTGGCAATTTAAGAAATTTCTTAAGTACAGCTCAATCTTTTTCTACACTCGGATTTTCCAATGGAATTATCAAATATGTTTCGGAATTAAAAGAGAGGGGTATCGAACTTTCAAAAACAATATCTTCAAGTTTTTATGCTGTAATTTTAGCCAGTCTTATTGTTTCGCTTTACTGTTACTTGGATGCTGAAAATTTGAATAACATTTTTTTTACACCTCAGAACGATTACGTTTATGTCATACAAGTCTTGGCGATATCGCTTCCTTTCTATTCTGTTAATGCGTTTGTATTAGCAGTCATTAATGGACTATCAAAATTTAAACAAGTTATTTATATCAATATATCTGCCCAAATACTGGGCTTGGCAATAACCCTGTCTCTCATTTGGTTATATCAGCTTCAAGGTGCCTTAATATCAGTAGTCACTGTTCAATCGCTTATTTTTCTGATCACCGTTTTAGGTGTTTATAAGGAAAAGCACTATCTCAAATTTATTAAGTTGAACTATATGAGTTTGACTAGCTTAAAAAACTTGGGATCTTATTCCATTATGGCGTTGTTTACGAGTTTAACGTTACCATTGATTACCGTGGCTATCAGAAAATATATAATTACGACAAACAGTCTATTTGATGCTGGGTTATGGGAAGCAATGAACCGAATATCAGAATATTATCTAATGTTTATCAGCACACTTTTGACCCTATATTTATTACCTCGTTTTTCGAAAATTAAAACCAAGAGAGCTTTTAGGAAAGAGGTATTTAGCTTTTATAAATTTATAATTCCTATTTTTAGTTTGGGATTAATTATCATCTACCTTCTCCGGGGTTTTATTATAAGATTAGTTTTTACATACGAGTTTGCCGCTGTTGAAGAGTTGTTTTTCTGGCAATTATTGGGAGATTTTTTGAAGGTGCTTTCAATTGTTATCGCGTACCAATTTTTAGCAAAAAAAATGCTCTGGTATTATCTTATTACTGAAGCTATGTCCATGCTTGTCCTATATGCGTCTAGTCTCTATTTTATTGATTTATATGGAGTAAAAGGTGCAACAATGGCACACTTTTTAAACTATCTTTTCTATTTAATTTTGATTATATTGATTTTTTGGAAATCTTTGTTTGGCAAATTACCTTTCGATGAATTTGTTAAAGATTAATTTTGGAGTATTTCATTTTGAGATAAGATATAACCTTAAATTATCCATAAAATGGTGATATTTTTGTAGGAAATCTTAACAATACATATGTGGTAAAACCGTAATAAACAATTGATATACAATATTTTACAATAAATTAATGTTGTATTTGTTTTTTTTAAATAACTTTATAATGGTTAAATTCTAAAAAATATAAAATCATGAAAAAACTTTTTATTTTAAGCGCATTTGTTATTACAATTACGGCACATTCTCAAAACGTATTTCCTGATAACGGAAATGTTGGTATTGGAACATTGATACCTTCAACTAAACTTGACGTTGTAGGATCAATTAAAGGACAAAACGGAATTTTTACAAAACCATTGCCAAACGGCTCCACGTTTTTAAATGTAGCAGATAGAAATGCGAAATGTTCTGTTTTAAATGCAGGAACTAAATTGGGTGCAACTGCTTACATTTTGAATGTTTTGGATTTCCCACAATCAAATATTGATCCTCAAGCTCAATCATTTATAGGTATAGAGGATAGAAATCTGAAAAGCAGGTGGCGATTTTATGCCAATGCGGGTGGTTCTAGTGAGCTATTGTATTTTAATAAGAATCAGTCTCAATTTTTTAAATTACATGAAGATGGTACTGATAATGTTTTTTTATCGTTAGAAAAAGCTAATTCTTATGTTACAATCGGCACTAATTCTCATACCGATAATGGTGATATTTACAAATTGACAGTTAACGGTAAGGTAAGAGCACATGCTGTAAAAGTATATACTGATTGGGCCGATTTCGTATTTTCTAATGATTATATTTTAAAATCATTAGAAGAGGTTGAAGAGTTTATCAAAAATAATGGTCATCTTGAAAATATTCCAAGTGCTGAAGAAGTTGAAGAAAATGGAATTGAATTAGGTGAGATGAATAAGCTTTTACTTCAGAAAATTGAGGAATTAACCCTATATACAATTGATCTTCAAAAACAAATAAATACCTTAAGTTCTAAACTTAATTGATCATGGAGAAAATATCAAAACTTTTGTTTGTATTTGCATTCATAATTAATCAAATTATTTTTGCTCAAGATTTCAAAGAATTTTATTTAGTAATTAACAGTGATTTATATGTGCCTGAATATAATAAAGTTCAAAAAAAGTTTCTAGTCTCTGAAAAATTACCTAATGCTAATCCTATAAACGTTCTTTTGTCAGAGTTGAGTGTGATTAACTGTGTAAATAATAAAGAAATAAATCCGAATGAGGCTAGAAATTTGATTCGTATAAATGTAACTTTACTAGATAGTAAGCGACAAGAAGAAATTTTATCCGAATTAATAAGGCGTTTTAATCAATTTATATCTTACGAAAGATTAGAAAATTACGAATTTCTATACACGCCTAATGATTTTGAAACCCTTGATGTTAGTTCTCAAACTTATGCTTCATCGAATGAGCAAAATGATTTAATTTTGATTAGGGCTGAAGATGCTTGGGAATTGACAACAGGAGAGCCCTATGTGTTAATAGGTATAGCTGATACAGGCTTTCATGTAGATCATCCAGAATTAGTCACTGAAATAGTTGGTGGGGTTGGAAATTATGATACTGGTGTTAACACGTTTTCTTCTCATGGTTCGGGGGTAATGGGGCGAGCAACTGCGGCAACAAATAACAATCTAGGGATATCATCAATAGGCTTTAATACTAAAGGTTTGGCTAATGCAGGAGCGAGTGTTTATGGTTTGTGGGAATTGTCTTTAATTGGGGCAAAAGTAGTGAATGCTAGTTTTGGTGGACCATATACTAACAATAATGCCCCATCATCTCATCAAAATAAAATAAATGAAATTGTTGCAAATGGAACTACAGTGGTGTGTGCGGCTGGTAATGGCCCTTACAGGGGCTCAACAATCAATACTAATGGGATATATACAAATGAAAGCTATGCAAGTAGATATATTTACCCGGCTTCATATAAAAATGTAATTTCAGTATCTACAGTTGGTAATAAAAATGAAATAGGATATGACAGTGACAATGACCCCCAGAATTATGAGAATTGGAAAGATATTCATTTAACAAAACCCCCTTTTCCACATAATTATGATGGTACAAACATTCCTATAAATGAAAAAAATATTTCTCATCAGCATAATGATTCTGTAGATATTGTAGTCCCAACATTTTATGGAACCCGAGCTATTAGACCTAGTAATAATATTAAAGAACAGTATAGTGATCCTATATTAGGTGGAACTTCATATGCAGCTCCTGTCGTTGCTGGAACAATAGGTTTGATGTTGTCTGTTAATTTCTGTATTGATCCAAAAGAGGTTGAAACAATTCTAAAGTTAACTGCCGTTGTTGTAGATACAATACCTCAAAATGGACAATTTTATGGCCGTTTAGGGGCAGGTAGGTTAGATGCATATGAAGCAGTTAAAATGGCAAAAGATATGTCTGATCTGTTCGGTGTAGTTGAAGTGAAGGACAGAATTTTATATAGGCCATGGTTTTATAAATTAGAAACGGCTCCATTTAAAATTGTAATGACCAATAATAATGTTTCGCAAAGCTCAAAGCTGAAATTTAAGGCAAGAAATAGCATTGAGATTTTAAGTGGTGAATACAATCCTAGTTCGGGTGGTTATGTTGATTTAAATATTGATAGTACTTTATCTTTAAGCTGTAAAATACCATCCAACTTTAAAGTTTCAAACGTTAAAAATATTCAGAATTTTAAGAACACTTTTAATGTTTTTCCTACTTTGGTGATTGATAATGTGCATATAATAAATGAAAATAAAGATCTTTCGGAAATGAAATCTGTAATTATTTATAATTTTTATGGGGAAGAGGTATTTAAAAAAGATAAAATAAATTCAAATAAAGTAGTATTAGATTTGATGAAATTATTTGAAGGAATTTATATTTTAAAAATTTATAATTCAGATAATGAGGTTTTAGATACAGTAAAGCTAATTAAGAAGTAATGAAATGACTGTCAGAAAATATAAATCTGACAGTCATTTTTTAATTAGAATTTTCATTTGATATCCAAGTATTCAAATACCGTTCAGCAATCCTAACAAAATCATGCTCTTTCTCAATAAACATCCGAGCATTTCTGGAAATTTCTAATATTTTTTCAGGATGAAGGATCAACCATTCTAATTTGTCTTGGATGTCTTGAGCATTCGGAAGTGCATTTATGGCAACAGTATTTTCTTCAAGTTGATAGTGTGCCAACCATTCTTTTTCCGCACCTGTAAAGACTACTTTTCCTTTCGCCATGGCTTCTAGAGCATTGTAACCTTGATCATAACCATACACCTGATCCAATAGAATGTGACAGCGATTATATATGGTTATATAGTCACTGTAAGGAAGACTTTCCGTTCTGATGATCTCGACCTGTTCTGGATATTTGGCTGCAATAGCCTCCAGAGCGTCATCGAAGTATTTGTTCCCTTTTTTAATATAATTATGGAGATTCACACCATGGAAAATGATGATTTTGTCTTGAATTGTCAGAGGTGAATAGGAAATAGTATCGATATTGATTGGGTTTGGGATGAATCCCACATAATTAGAATGTCCCGACATGGGTAAATGATAATCGATATCGGAAGCAATCACTCCTTTACTGATTTTTTTTATAACGTCGTGAAGTCGTTTGTAAGGTTCTGTCACATATTTCAGTGAATACCCAAATTGATTTTTAAGCGATTTGTCATTGATGTACGGTGTCATTACTGAATAGCCTTCGTTTTGATTCAGATAATAATTAATGGTCGTATAATCATCGCCGCAACACAATAGAAACAAAGAGTCATTCTGCTCTTCGAGTGTTTTTAGTAGCTCAATTTGCAACGAAGGCCGAATCCCAAAAGCGTCTTCATTGATCAATTGTACCACATCAAAACCCTTTAGTGTAGGGAGATGCTTTTTAAAACGACGTACAATTTCGTAATCGGCAATATCACCTTTTGTAAGTTTTAAAATGACTTTACGGATAAATAACGGAATCCCTCTGTTAAAGAACTGTAGAGTCAAATCGATATCCACAGGATATTTTTTAAACTGATCGCCATCGCCAATAAGTAAGACTTCATGTCCAAGAGCCTTTAAGCCTTCCTTCAAAGAATTGTGCAAGCGACTAAACTCACCCACCAAGAGTATTTTCATGAGTTTTTATAAGATGTTGTTATATGGGAACAAATAACATTTTTTACAAAGAACCCGTAAAGTGCTGCAAAATTTATCATGATTATTTCATCCTTATTTTAATACATTTGTTTTCAAATATAAATCAATAAATGTATAGTTCGGAAATGTCCGCCCATCCTTTGGAGATTTTGGTGTCTACGATCAACCGGGATTCTTTAGAATTTCTGGAGGTTATGTTCCAAAACAACACGCTATCCGACTATCAGATTTTAGTGATCAATCAAACTACCGAAGATCGTACCCTGGTATCTAAACAACCCAAGATACGGGTGATCAACTCCTTCGAAATTGGATTGAGTAAAAGTAGAAATTTGGCACTGGAACATGCCATTGGTGAGATTGTTCTCATTGCGGATGATGACATTGTGTATGTTGAAAATTTTCAAAAAACAATATTATCAGCTTTTGATTCTTGTGAAAATGCCGCATTGATCAGCTTTCAAATATTGAATACGGTAGGTGATCTTTACAGAAACTATTTTACCAAGTCAAGATTATATTCTTTACGATCCGTTGAGAACATAATGTCTGTTGAAATAGCGTTGAATCGAAAACTAATTTTGGGATACTCTATTTTTTTTGACACCAATTTTGGACTGGGAAGCAAATTTGAAACGGCTGAAGAATATATTTTTTCACGTGAAGTCATCACTAAAGGTTTGAAGGCCTATTTTTATAAGCAAAGTATTGCATCACATCCATTCTGTAATTCCGGACAAGCTTTAGAAACCGATAAAAATGTTTACGCTCGGGCTGCTTTACACTATAAATTGTACGGGCGCATGGCGTATATTTGGTTGCCCAAATATTTATTTTTTCTATTAAGACATAACTATATTAAATTTAATGATTTGAAACAAAAATTTAGTATAGCATCAAAAGGTTTGAAAGATTCACAATCAATTTATAAAAATAAAATTACATGAGTACAATTCTTGAAAATTTAGAACTTATTCATATTCCTAAAATAGAAGACCGTCGTGGAAATCTTTCAGTAATTGAAAAGAATTGTATTCCTTTTGATATTCAGCGCGTTTACTATTTGTATGATGTACCGAGCGGAGCTTTTCGAGGTGGACACGCCCACAAACTGCAATTAGAGTTTTTAGTTGCTTTAAGTGGAAGTTTTGAAGTAGTATTGAATGATGGACAAACAAAAAAAACTATTATGCTAAATAGGCCAGATCGAGGCCTACTTATTGAAACCGGTATTTGGAGAGAATTGGCAAATTTTTCCGCTGGTTCAGTTTGTCTTGTTTTGGCTTCGGATATTTTTGATGAGCAAGATTATATTAGAGATTTTGAAACATTTAAATTAACTATAGGCAGTTAGCCGAAAGCCATTTCTTTGAAGCAAATGTTGAATCTGAATTACTTTTCGCAACACGAACGTACTTTTATTTAATAAAAGACGCTGCTTAAAATTCAAATTAGAAACGTCAATTTTTTCAATATATTCAGCTGCCTTATTATTGTTGTTAGCAAGTTTATATTGAATTGCAATCGAATACCGGTTTAAATCGAGATAGGTTTTTAAACTTTTATTTGTTTTTGCCAACGTTTCATAAGCATCGAGATTTATGAACTTTCGAAGATTTGTGTTAGTATTTGAGATTCTGTTGTCCGCTCCCAAAAAATAGATCGCACTTACGGTATTGCAAAAAGCCACCGGATGTTTTAATGCAACTCGAATCCAAAGGTCTGTATCTTCTCCAGCGCCTAAAGTAATGGTCTCATCGAACATACCGATAGAGTAAAAAATATGTTTTGGTATCATTACAGCGGATGTCCAAGCGATGCAATTAATTTGGCTGGATTCAAAAAAATCATTCACTATTCCAGTCCAATTTTTTTCATTTGGAATATTTCGATAAACAGAAGTTATCTTTTTATCATGAATTTGACTTGAGTAAGCTGCACAATACAATCCGCATTTTGGAAACTTATCGTATAATGTTTTCAAATTTTGCAGATGACAAGATAGCCAATAATCATCAGCGTCCAAAAACGCGATATAATCAGAAGTTGATTTTTCTACTCCGTAATTTCTTGCATGTGAGACACCTTGGTTGACTATTGTGTATATTTTAATACGCTTATCTTTTATGGAGGAAGCGACCTGAAGACTGCCATCCGTAGAGCCGTCATTTACGATGATCACTTCAAAATCCTCAAAAGTCTGGTTAAGAACACTTTGTAGTGTCGCCTCAATGTGCTTTGCTTTGTTATAGAGCGGAATGATGACGGAAAAGTAAGGAGTCATAGGAATGGCCTATCGGATTTATGGTCTTTCAAAGATATAAAACTTCAAGGGTAGTTTTGGTATCCATCTTTAGAAGGTTATTTTGTAGATTTGTTTTGTGAGAACCGCTCAAGAATCAGCAAAGAACCCCATTGTTTCGATAATCATTCCCAGCTATAATTCGCTGGACGCTCTTCGACACTGTGTTTTGAGCATACAAGAGCAATTATTTAAAAATTATGAGGTGATTATTATCGATGGCAATTCCACCGATGGTACGCTCATGTTTTTAAAAACCTTGCTAGCACCTTTTCGATGGATCAGTGAATCGGATACTGGAATTTACGATGCCATGAACAAAGGAGTTAGTTTAGCACATGGGCAATGGTTTTATTTTATGGGTGCAGACGATTTGTTTTATGAGAACAATACGCTTCAAACTATATTCAAAAACAGTCTATCTGACGATATCACATTGCTTATAGGAAAAGTAAAATATGATTATACCACAAAAGATTCTATTCTCATAAAACAAAACGAAGGCGTTTTTAAACCAATTTGGTCCAAACGATTGTGGTTTAAAAACACAGTGCATCATCAAGGTGTGTTTTACAGACGACGGTTGTTTAAAAGCCATTCTTATAATCTAGACTATAAAGTCCTTGCTGATTATGATTTTAATCTGGCATTGTTCAAACAACATCAACACGTCAACTACTTAAAGGAGATAATTGCCATTACAGGAACAAGTGGCGTTTCAAAAAACTATCAATGGTCGTTATATCAGGAGGAAATCAAACTCAAAGTAAGCCATACATCAAGTGTTTTAATTCCATTATTTTATATGCTTGGTATAAGTAAATATCTCCTCAAGAAAGTACTTTAGCGGCCCAATGATAAACGTTTGTTTGATATCAAAAATTTCGATTGGCACACTAATTGTAAAATCCGCTATATGAGAAAAGTTTCCCTAACACTTATATTTTGTTTCTTTTACCTTATCAGTACGGCCCAACAAGAGTTTCACGTATTTCCGAATGGTCAACCTACAGGTAACGGAAGCCTTCAGGAACCATGGGACCTGCAGACAGCATTGAGTCAAAAACCGGAGGTAGTGAATGGTGGCGACACCATTTGGCTGCATGGCGGAACGTATACGGGCAGGTATGTATCAACCATCAAAAGCACCATAGATACGATGTACATTACGGTGGCACCTTACCAATCTGAAAAGGTCATTCTCAATGGTAACGTAGATTCCGATTTGAGCGGTGTTTTAAATGTCACAGGCGCACGCGTTATTTTTAGGGATTTGGAAATAACGTGGTTGGGTGCGTTTTCTAGAGATAAAAACGATCCGGATTTTGAAAATTCCGCTGGAGTGTACCATACAGCTGGTGAAGATTGTCGATTTTACGATTTGATTATTCACAATAATCCAGGTCTCGGATTCGGGTCTTGGAAACAGACTGGAGGTACGATCATTGAAAACTGCATGATATACCATAATGGATTTAAATTTGAAAACGGAAAAGGTGGCGGTGAAGGTATGTATGTCCAAAATACCAAAGATGACACCCGTATTATCAGGAATAACATCATTTTTGGCAACTTTTATAAGGGAATTGAAGTATGGTCCGCAGGAAGAAATTCAGACTATGAATACGTTAAGAATATCACGCTCGATGGCAATATACTGTTTAACAGCGGCGCCCCTTCAGGTTCTCATTATGATAACGTGATTGTGGCCACTGATGACCGAAACGGAATTAACATTGCCAAAAATATAAACGTGTTGAACAATGTGTTCTATCACAATACTGATTATCTCAAAAATGAAGTGAATGGTGATGCACCATCCCTAACTATTGGGTTCATCGATAATGCGCCTGTGGAAGATATCACGGTTGAGAACAATATCATTTTAGGACGAAATAACGCCCTTCGGTTGCTGCACATTAAATCTATGGCGTTTGTCAACAATACCGTGTATACCGGATATGTGGTTTTGAATTCCAATGAAATGCCGTATGCTTCCGATTGGTCATTTAGGAATAATCGTTATTACACCAAAAAGAATGGCGCGTTTCGAATCATACAAGATAAAAACTACCCACTTAAAGACTGGCAAGCTACATTTGGTTTGGATGTAGGAAGTCAGTGGCAACCTACAAAGGACTTTGATTTGAAGCCGGTTTTAAGAATCGCGCGACATGCACTGAAACCAAACACTTTTAATCTGGCACTTTTTAGCAAAGAAGGTGGGGACGTAGAAGTTGATTTTAAGGAGTATCAAATTTCCAATGGTAGCTCTTATAAAATTTACGATGTAGAGAATCGAAACGAGGTACTGGTTTCGGGGATTGTTACAAGTTCCAAAAAAGTAATGGTACCGATGAATTCCACGAAGTTTGAAGCACCGCTCAACGACGCCAAGGCCGAAAAAACACAGGCTAACTTTGGCGTTTTTATAATTGAATTTGATACTGAAAAGACAACGTCGAATACCGACTCTAGTAGATTACAGAAACTTTTACAATGGTTGGGTTTTTAACAAAGAGGGTGTAATTAACCATGAAAACACGACTAATTTAGGTAGAGAAGAGAGAAGAGAGAAGAGAGAAAAGAGAAGAGAGAAGAGAGAAGAGAGAAGGGTGAAGTCAAACCATGATATGGAACAAGGTTTTTAATGTTTAG
>JBBSOJ010000027.1:0-20083 GCA_038259855.1 Flavobacteriales bacterium | reverse complement strand
CAATAGAATCTCTGAATCTTCAAAATTGGCGACCACCTTCACTTTGTTGGTGAAATCTTTTAAATCTTCTTTAGTATAGGTAAAAATCACTTCACCCTTTAAATGGGATTTGGGTGTTGTGATATTCAGATCTTTAAAACTGAAATGATCCGAGCCATACTCAAAATCGGTCACCATATTTTTAATAACCAATCCACGACCATCTATAAAAGCAAATGTATTGATCCGGGCACTGATATCACTATCCTCAATCACCAGGTTGGTCGCGTTCATATATAATTTATTGAACTCAAGAATTGTAGGCGTTTGGTTATTCTCGTTGATCATTCGAAAAACACCGTCGTAGATAGAGACGTCGCTAGATGAGAGTAAAAACGACTGCTCTTCTTTTTGGGGGTTATCAGCTTCAAATTTTGCGATAAACACATCTAAATTAGATTTTGATTCACCTTCGTATATTTTTATATTGAAGGTAAGGTCGAATATATCGATATCTCCAAAGGTCAATTTACCATCATAAATATTCTTAAAACTTAATATCGAGGTATTCAGTTCTTTGACATTGATCAAGGTATCTTTTCTATAATCTTCGATGTAAACGTTTTTAAGCTCCACATCACCATTGAACTTAAGCCCGATTTTATCAATATTAATGCGTGTTCCGAAGTCAGAATTAATTCGTGTCGTCGCCTTTTTACCAAGATAGGTCTGTACGGAAGGAATGGCGATAATAAGCATCAAAATAATAAATAGCAATATAAAAATCGCCACCAATTTAGATACTATTTTTAGGATTTTTTTGATATGTATGAAAGTTATAACTTTGTAGTCAAAATTAACAATTATTGTGCCCAAACATCACTAATGTCATCACAAAATATTTATATTCTCGGTATTGAGTCTTCTTGCGACGATACGGCGGCCTCCGTTATGTATAACGGGCGTATGTTAAGCAATGTAATTGCCAATCAATCCATTCACGAAGCATATGGCGGAGTTGTACCAGAATTGGCCTCAAGAGCCCATCAACAGAACATTGTCCCAGTCGTGAATGAAGCCATCAAACGTGCTGGAATAAAAAAATCAGAATTGTCTGCCGTAGCATTTACAAGTGGTCCAGGCTTAATGGGATCGCTCTTGGTAGGCACTTCATTTGCAAAATCTTTGGCCTTCGGTTTGAATATACCACTTATAGAGGTCAACCATATGTCCGCCCACATTTTGGCCCATTTTATTGAGGAAGATGATTTTAAAAAGCCGCCTTTTCCGTTTTTGGCAATGACCATATCGGGAGGCCATACACAAATTGTCCGTGTGAATCACTATTTTGATATGGAGGTCATAGGAGAAACAATGGATGATGCCGTAGGAGAGGCCTTTGATAAAAGTGGAAAGCTTTTGGGGCTGGGATATCCAGCAGGACCAGAAATAGACAAGCGCGCCAAATTGGGAAACCCAAAGGCTTTTAAATTTACAAAACCCAAGGTTGAAGGATTGAATTTTAGTTTTTCTGGATTGAAAACTGCCATATTATATTTTTTACAGAAGCAAGTCAGAGAAAATCCGAATTTCATAGAAGAACATCTAAATGATATTTGTGCATCCATACAATATACCATCATCGGGATTTTAATGGATAAATTGAAGCTGGCCAGCAAAGAAACAGGAATAACCCACATTGCCATCGGCGGTGGTGTATCCGCAAATTCGGGCATTCGGCAAGCATTACAGGATGGTGAAGCCAAATTTGGCTGGACGACCTATGTTCCAAAATTTGAATTCACAACAGATAATGCCGCGATGATCGCCATCGTAGGGCATTTGAAATATCTAGAGGGTAATTTTGTTGGTCATGATGTTGTTGCAAATTCGAGACTGAAAATTTGATGAAAGTTGAATTGGTCAACGTATGATTTTTAGGTAGTGTTGAGCTAAAAACTGCCATAATAGCTTAATGAAATCAGGTTATGAACAATCAATTCTTGAAAACTTTCAATTGGTCCTGCTCAAGGTTCGATGCATCATTTTACTTTTGAATTCAAATCACTAAAAACCAAATCATGTTTAAAAACCTACTTTACGCAGCGATGCTTATCTCAACAACAAGTCTTATGGCTCAAAATTCATTTGAAATGGAATTGGATTCCATTCAAGATGAAATCCAGGCTTCTAAATTTATCGATAGCCACAGAACCAATAAAGGACAAATTTTTGTGTTCAATAAAGAAAAGCATAAAACCCAGCTAGCCCAAGAACTTTTTAGTATGGGAAAAGGTGGTAGCAAGGTTGTGGCTACGGAGCACGACAAAACACACTATAAAATAATCGATAAATATGACATCCCTTATCATCGGTATAGTTATGTGTATCTAGACGGTCGTAACACATCAGCAACCGATATGCATCAGCTTCAGCAACGCATCATTGCCCAATATAAAGAAGGCTATCGATTCAAGGATCTTGCAAATCGCTATTCCATGGATGCAAGTGCCAAACGCGGCGGCGATTTGGGTTGGTTTACAAAGGGAAGCACATCCACGGAGCTGCAGGACGCTATTCTAGGCAAAACTAATGGTCAGGATATATTCACGCTTAATTTTCCCGAAAAAAATGCCTATTATGTCGTAGTGAGGACACATCCTACAAAATTTATAGAAGAAATTAAAGTATTACAAGTTTCAGAGGCAATTAGATAATGCAATTATTTTACAATCCAGATATCACAGAACATACCGAGCACGTTGCTTTTTCCAAGGACGAAAGTAAGCATATCGTCAAAGTATTGCGAAAATCCGTTGGTGACGACTTACAGATCACTAACGGATGTGGTTGGTTGTTCACTGCGAGTATTCAGTTGGCAGATCTCAAAAATTGCACAGCAGCCATCACTTCTAAATTCTTTCAACATCAAAAACAATATAAGTTACATTTAGCTGTTGCTCCCACTAAAATGAATGATCGGTATGAATGGTTTTTAGAAAAAGCCACGGAAATCGGCATCGATAGCATCACACCAATCCTCTGTGATCATAGTGAACGGACCGTGATAAAACGAGATCGATTTGAAAAGATTTTACAATCAGCGATGAAACAATCGTTGCATTATTACATGCCGACCTTACATGATGCTATCCCTTTTGAAGATTTCATAAAACAAACCGTTCGAGGTCAAAAATTTATTGCGCATTGTGAAGAAACTGATCGAAAATCCCTAAAAGATGCATTGTTGCCACAAAGCGATGTCCTTATTCTCATCGGACCAGAAGGTGATTTTAGCAAAATCGAAATAATGAAAGCATTGGAAGCCAAGTTTGTTCCAGTGTCACTCGGGTCTACACGATTGCGCACAGAAACAGCAGCCATTGTGGCTTGTCACAGCGTCGCCTTTGTAAATGAACAATAAAGTCTTTTAATGCTTTTCAAAATTAAAGTTCTTATCAAATTTAAAAGGCATAGTAATCTAAAAATGAGAGTTGTGAATTGACCCTATTTTTTCAGTTCATTTTATGGATTTTCTTTTTTAAAGTATGATCACAAAACAAATAACTTTAATATCAAACTATTTGTAGGTATTATGTATATTTTTGATAGTGAAATAAGATGCATATACATATGACTTTTAATTTAAAACTGTTCAAAACTCTCACCATTAATTTGATGTTTGTTTTAGGTTTATCCTCAACGTCGATGTCCCAGGATATTGCCGTATTAAAGTATAAAGGTGGAGGCGATTGGTATAGCAATCCCACGTCTTTACCAAATCTTATTCAATATGCCAATGCCAATATCAACACAAAAATCAATCCTGAACCAGAGGTTGTAGAAGCTGGCAGTTTGGATATATTTCAATTCCCGATGCTTCATATGACGGGACATGGCAATGTATTTTTTAGTGAAGAGGATGCCGACAATCTACGGAACTATCTCATGTCAGGAGGATTCTTACATATCGATGATAATTATGGTTTGGAACCATACATCAGAAAAGAGCTAAAAAAAGTATTTCCGAATCTTGAACTCTTGGAGCTCCCTAAAACCCACGATATTTTCAATGCCTATTATAAATTCCCAGAAGGGTTACCAAAAATTCATGTTCATGATGGAAAACGACCGCAAGCTTTCGGTATTTTCAATGAAGGACGATTAATGGTGTTATTTACTTACGAAAGTGATTTGGGAAATGGTTGGGAAGATGCTGAAGTCCATAATGATCCTATAGAGATTCGTGAACAGGCATTAAGGATGGGTGCTAATATTATAAAGTACGCTTTCGAACATTAATGTATGCAAACAGACCATCATCAGAACATCTTCCATCAAAAAACGTTTCCTATCGTTTTAGTTTGCGATCATATCAACAAGGCACCAAACATTGGAGGTTTGTTCAGAATTGCCGATGCGTTTGGTATCGACAAGATCATTTTTTGTGGTCATAAAAATCCCCTCGGTCGGCGTATGACCAAAACATCAAGAGCTACAGAAAAGGTTGTTAAATTTGAAACCTATGAAGAAAGTGATACGGTCGTTAAGGATTTAAAACTGAAGGGCTACCAAATTGTGTGTTTGGAAATCACGACCAAAAGCATACCAATCGAAACTTCAATTTTCGATAGAAGGCCAATCGCGTTAATTATAGGTGATGAAAATCATGGCATATCACCGTCTATCTTAAGATTAAGTGATGAGGAAGTCCATATCACCATGTTTGGAAAAAATAGCAGTATGAATGTAGTGCAGGCAACAGGTATTGCCCTTTTTGAAATCACCAAACATCTCCAAGTTATAAAATAGTATTCAGGCTAACAGTAGATATTAAATTCTCTTATATTTACCGAATGAATTCTAAAACAATTGCAAAAGGGAATTTGAAAACATTGGCTGTTGTTGCTGGTGTAATTCTGTTAGTATATATACTTTACAAAATTCAGTCTCTCATTCTTTTTTTATTCATTGCGCTTGTTATTTCTTTGATTTGCACACCTTTAGTATCATTTTTAAAGTCAAAACTTAAAATGAGCAACAATTTAGCGTCGGTTACGACACTATTGCTTGTAGGTGCATTTCTAGTGTTTATAGCTCGTATTTTTTTGCCGATTGTCTTGAAACAAAGTAAAAACATTTCCGAAATAGATTTCGATATTGTAAAGCAAGATTTAAATGAATTAAGTATCCAAGCGAGTGAGTATCTAGGTGTGGAAAAGATCAATATTGTTGAGACTTTAAAACGTACCGAGTTTGCCCAGAACTTTGATTCTGAATTAGTATCTAGTTTTTTAGAGATATTCTTTCAAAATGTAGGTGATGTTTTTTTTGGATTGTTTTCGGTATTATTTATATCTTTTTTCTTATTAAAAGATGAAAAACTGATTGTAAACGCCGTGACCTCTTTTGCTGAAAAAGGAAACGAACGACGATCGATATTTGTTCTAACCAAAGTCAAAGAGTTACTGTCGCGCTATTTTTTGGGATTATTGATGCAGATGTTGATCGTTGCCTTGTTTTATTTGGGATTACTCCTGTTTGTTGATGTTGAGAATGCGCTCGCCATTGCTATTATTTGTGCCTTTTTAAATATTGTCCCTTATTTAGGACCGTTGATAGGAGCGCTTTTAATGTTGTTAGTTGTGGTTTCCAATAATCTTGGTGCTGATTTTTCCTCTGAATTACTGCCGCTTTTAATCAAAGTTGTCATTGGTGTATCCGTGGTTCAATTGATAGATAATATGATCACGCAACCTGTGATTTTTGGTCGCAGTGTCCGTTCACATCCATTGGAAATTTTTATTGCAATTATCATTGGTGGGCTCATATTCGGTATTGGAGGCATGATTTTAGCCGTCCCGGTTTATACAACGCTAAAGGTTATCTCAAAGGAATTTTTATCTGAATATAAGATTGTAAAACATCTTACCAAAAACATGTAATTGGCTTTTGAATCTCCGTATTTTAAATAAAGATAGCCAAGAGTTTATTGATGGGCATCTGAACACGATGGTTAGTGCATTGGCATTGCAGGGATCAAAAATTCAAGATGTCGATATTAAGGAACTTATTGAGCAAATTGAATCGAAGCTAAAAAGCAAAAATAAATTACCTACTTGGTTCAAAAGTGCTGCAATCTATTATCCCAACAAACTTAATATTGAACAAACGTCTTCAGAATCGACCGCACAGTATAAAACCTCATTGATTGAAGGTGATACAATTATTGATCTTACCGGAGGTTTTGGAGTGGACTGTTTTTATTTTGCCAAACGATTCGAATCTGTATTCCATTGCGAAATCAATGAAGATCTATCCAAGATGGCTGCGTACAATTTCAGAACGCTTGAGACTAATAATATTGAGACGATTCCTGAAGATGGACTGCATTATCTAAAATCTCAAAATAAATCGTTCGATTGGATCTATGTTGATCCATCGAGAAGGCATGACAGCAAAGGAAAGGTTGTTTTTTTAAAAGATTGTTTACCAAATATTCCACAGCATTTAGAGTTGCTGTTTCAGCATTCTAAGAACATTTTAATAAAAACATCTCCTTTATTAGATTTAACGGTTGGGATCAACGAACTCAACAACGTCAAAGAAATTCATATCGTCGCGCTAGATAACGAGGTAAAAGAACTATTGTGGATTTTAGAAAAAAACTATTCTGATGACATATTGGTCAAAAGTATCAATATACGATCTGATAATAATCAATATTTTACGTTCTATTTTAATGAAGAAAGCGATGCAAATATAGAGTTTAGTCCACCACTCGCCTATTTATACGAGCCGAATGCCGCTATATTAAAAGCAGGTGCATTTAATTCTGTTGCAAAAAAACTCCAACTATCTAAACTTCACAAACATTCTCATCTTTATACAAGTGACGCATTAATTGAATTCCCTGGAAGAAGGTTCCAAGTACTCAAATCGCTTCACTATCACAAAAAGACATTGAAACAAATCGGAATTTCAAAGGCAAATATTACCACCCGAAATTTTCCCGAGACTGTTCAGCAGCTCCGGAAAAAGCACAATATAAAAGACGGTGGCGATCACTATTTATTTTTCACCACCGATTTATATGAACAAAAAATAGCTCTTATCTGTATCAAAGTTGAATAGGTACATCCGTATCCATGTGGTTAAACTCATTGATGGTAACTTCATAGGACATGCATATCCCCATTTCTATGACAATGACTTTAACAGATTGAGATGTGCTTATTTTAAATTTTGCGACTCCAACGGGAAATGTTATGTAATCCGATACTTCTCCAATTGGAACATTATAAACTGAATTTAACAATACATCATTTTCATCAAAAACTTCCATGTTAACTGGAAAATTACTGTTGTTTGTAATTTGCGATTTTGGAAATGCCTCAAAACAAGGGGGATCTAATAATGCAGGCTCTATGATCGAGGTATCTGTTAAAACATTTATTGATCCTTCAGATAATTGCTGGGAAGTTTCTAAAGTATCAGTTTCGTAAGTACAACCATAAATAGCAGTCATGACCATTGCAAGAGCAATGGTTTTCGGTAGGTAGTTTTTCATTTTAGTTTGGGGTTTAAATGAAATTATGTGGCCAAATATATATCAAAATTTTATATTAATAATCAATAATAGCGGTAAAATGTTACTTTTATTCGATGAAATGCAGAATGTAATCCATAAATAGCGTAATAATTATTGCAAATGAATTACTGTTTAACCTACATTTTATCGTTCTTAAACTTCAATTATAAATCTTAAATTCTCAATTATGTCAAAATGGTTTTCTTTTAATATGACAGATTTTTTAGCCATTATCTTAACTTCTATCGGAATATACATAGCTATTATCATCTTTACACGACTGGCTGGGAAACGAAGTTTTTCAAAAATGTCAAGCTTTGATTTCGCCATCACAGTGGCATTAGGTTCCATTGTCGCGACAACAGTCGTTTCAAAATCAGTTAGCTTATGGGAAGGTATTTTAGGCTTGGCAATGATGTACGCATTACAATTGGGGTTGGCGATATTAAGACGTTATCGGATGGTCAGAGACATAACAGATAATCCTCCCATGTTTTTAATGAAAGGTAAATCCATATTATATGATAATTTGAAAAAATGCCGCGTTACCGAAGATGACTTGAGATCGAAATTAAGAGAAGCGAATGTGCTAAAATTAGATCAGGTTAGAGCCGTTATATTCGAAGCAACTGGCGATATTTCAGTCCTCCATGCGAGTGATAGCACCATTGAAATTGAGGATTGGATCATCAAAAATGTAGAGTCGTAATAAGAAAGCTCCTGGATGTCACTAAAAGAACATACCAAGAATCCAATATAAAAGCGCGAACACCACGATAGTGCCAATGCAACCGCATTTACCACCGCCTATTTTCTTTGCACCCCAGCCAGCCAAGATGGCTCTTAAAATATTTTTCATATCTGATTAGTTTAGAAGTCAAAAGTAACCGAAATGCAAATTGGACTTGAACTCAAATGCAACTTTTTATATCTCAAATATGGCTGTACCTGTAAAAGCGAAACAGACCGTGTCCTTATCACCGCAAGAAGTGTTTAATCCCGTGAATTCACTGAAGGCTGGTAATGTCAATTGATTTTTGGAGACTTGAAAGCAGGGTAATTTGATGAATTGCTTGCCTCTTCCCCTTATCAGTACGCCTGGATGTGTATGGCCAGAGACGCAAAAAATGGGATCTTCACAATGATCAACATCGTGAACAAAACGAAATGGTGCCGTTTCATTATAATCCGTGTCTACTTCTATACCCAAATTCTCATAAACAGACGTTTTTAATCGATCGTGGTTACCCTTAATGAGTCGCCATTCTATAAAATCAAAAGGAATTTTCCAATCTTTGAACATTTGTATATCACGGTTGACTTCAGCATGAAACAAATCTCCAACAATCAAAATGGTGGAAATCTCAAATTGCACTATTAGAGCTTCAAGACGCTTTAAATCATTATGTAATATTTGGGATGGAATCGCAATTCCGGCCTTTCTAAAATGGGCTGTTTTTCCGATGTGCAAATCGGATAGAACGAGGGTTTTTCGACGTGTCCAGACAAATGCCCGCTGATTGGTCAGTAATAAATGTTCTCCACAACATACAATCTCTTTTGTTACGATACTCATACTTTGGTTGACCTTAATACCTCATTTTTGATGCGCTTGATGCGACTATCCAAATCTTCGCTCGTCAAAGATTGTCGCAAGCTATCAACTTTAATCGGAAAACTCAAAGGTGTAAACGATTTTGCATGTTTTATAATGATCTTACTTTGTGAAATTCGCTCAAAGGCTGCTTTTAAACGTACTTCCTCCAACTGCTGGTTGAAGACTTCGGTATAGGCTTGTCTCAATAATAAATTCTGTGGTTCGTAATCTTCCAAAACTCTAAATATCAGCCCTGACGACGATTGTAAACTTTTATTAGTCTTTCGATTGCCCGGTTGCGATTGCACCACCAAGCCTGAAATAACCGCAATATCACGGAATTTGCGCGAGGCCATTTCCGATGCATTGATACTTCCTATGACATCCTCCATCAAATTGTCTTTTGAAAGAATCTTTTCGACATTGCTGGCATCAATTGGGATTTCTTGATCGCTCAACAATTCAAAACCGTAATCGTTCATGGCAATGGTAAAGGTTAATGGCTTTATTTGGCTCAATCTAAAAGCGATCAAAGCAGCCATCACTTCATGTACCAAACGCCCTTCAAACGGATACATAAATAAATGAAAACCATCTTTGGTCTCAATCAGTTCTACTAAAAATTCATTCAATCGTGGAATATGCGAATGTTTTTCCTGTTGCGAAATTAAGGGATATAGAAATTTGAGCTCTTTTTCTGAAGTTTTCGGCTCTAAAGATTCAGCCAACTTAATTCGTAAATAGTGACTCAAATAAGACGATAATGGCAATCGGCCTCCCAACCAGCTTGGCGCTCGTGCGGATTTACTCTTACTACGTTTTACAAAAACAGTCATGTCCTTAATATTCACGATTTCCAGCACACGACCTGCCAATATAAAATGGTCGCCTGTTTTCATTTTCGAAATAAAATATTCTTCCACCATGCCGACATAACCACCAGAGAAAAACTTGACTTTTAACATTACTTCGCTGACAATGGCGCCGATATTCATGCGATGTAACATACTGATGCGACGACTTTTTACACGATACAATCCGTCGTCATCCTTAATGACTTTATGGAATTCTTCGTAGGCATTTAAAGTATTTCCTCCTTTGGTAATGAACAAGATCGCCCAGCTCCAATCCTCTTCGGTCATATATTGAAAGGCATGCGTACGTTGAATCATTTGAAATAACGCTCTACTTTCGAAGCCTTCACCAACTGCCAACGTAACCATAAATTGAATCATCACATCAAAGGTCAACACCATCGGTTCGCGCGCTTCGATGCGTTTCTCTTTAACGGCCTGCTTTAGAGCTGCGGCTTCTATCAATTCCAAAGAATGCGTCGGGATCATATAAATTTTGGAGGTTTCATATGGCGAATGACCACTGCGACCGGCACGTTGCATAAAACGTGCGATTCCTTTTGCGGAGCCAATTTGAATGATGCAATCCACAGGTTTAAAATCGACCCCCAAATCCAATGATGATGTACAAACGACAGCCTTCAATAAACCATCAGAAATAGAATCTTCAATCCAATTTCGTAAGGTAAAATCAATGGAGCCATGATGAATGGCGAGCTGTCCTGCCAAATCAGGTGCTTCATTTAAGATCATCTGGTACCACATTTCGGATTGATTCCTTGTATTGGTAAAAATCAGCGTGGTCTGATTTTCATAAATAATCGGAATGATTTTGTGCACCATGCTACTGCCCATGTGACCTGCCCAAGGAAGAACCTCTATTTCATCGGGCAACACGGTTTCAATATTAATTATCTTCTGTTCTTTGGCGACAATCATTTTTGTTTTGTAGCCTTCATAAGGAATCAAGACGTGCTGCGCTTCTTCAAGATTTCCTATGGTTGCTGTAATACCCCAAATCTTCAGGTGGTCGGTAATGGCAATTAATCTTGTCAGTGCCAACTCAGTTAAAATGCCACGTTTAGATCCAAGCAATTCATGCCACTCGTCCACAGCAACGCATTTTAAATTTTTAAAAAATTTTGAATTATTCTTTTGTGAAAATAATATTTGAATGGTTTCAGGTGTCGATAAGAGCACATCGGGCATCAAACGTTCTTGACGGCGGCGGTCCTTTTGGGAGGTATCACCGTTACGGACTTCCACCGTCCAATCGAGACCAATCTCTTCAACAGCGGTAGTCATGGCTTTCGCCAAATCTTTTGCCAAGGATCGCAACGGGCTAATCCAAAGTAATTTCAGACCTTTTTTATGGGATTCCGGATGATTTAGATAGTCAATGACCACGGCAAGAAATACGGAAAATGTTTTCCCAAATCCTGTGGGCGCCACGACAACACCTGAATAATTTTTGGAATAGCTTTCCCAAGTCTGCAATTGAAAGTCAAAAGGTGTATTCTCCTTCTCTGCCATCCAATTGGAAACAATAGTGTAACCTGGAGTTGATTTAAATGCTTTCAAATGGGGTTTGTAATTAATTTTTTTACGTCCTCAATATCATCAATTTCACTGACAAGTTTGTCACGCCGCCATCTTAAAATTCTTGGAAACCGCAGTGCAACTCCTGATTTGTGTCGATTGCTGAAGGCGATCCCTTCGAAAGCGATCTCGAATACCAATTCGGGTTTGACGGTTCGTACAGGGCCGAATTTCTCGATTGCATTTTTATTGACAAACCGTGAAATCTCTGTAATTTCTTTATCGGTTAAACCTGAATAGGCTTTGGCAACAGTTACCAAGCCATCGTCTTTTTTAACCGCAAACGTATAATCCGTATATTTTGAACTGCGACGACCACTTCCCTTTTGTGCATAGATCATCACAGCATCAATGGTCAATGGATCCACTTTCCACTTCCACCAGTCCCCTTTTTTCCGTCCGGTATGATAAGGCGAATGTTTATGTTTTAACATAAGACCTTCACTATTGAATTCTCGGGCTCTTTCGCGAAAAGCACCTAATTCTGACCATTTGTCATAAGATAACACTTCAGAGAGGATCGTATCATTCGACTTGTCTTTATGCATAAATAATGTCTCCAATAAGTCACGTCGGTAGGATAATGGCTTTTCGCGAACATCATCCCCATTCCATTCCATCAAATCATAGACATAAAATCCTACGGGGATTTCTTCCAACATTTTCTTACTGACATTCTTCCGATTGAGACGTTTCTGTAAATCATTGAACAATAACACGGCATTGTCTTTGAGAGCCAAGATTTCGCCATCAATCACAAAATCATCAGTAAAGACCGCCATTGCTTGCACTAATTCTGGAAATTGGCTGGTCACCAACTCTTCACCTCTAGACCAAATGAAAATCTCATCATTACGCTTTACGATTTGTCCACGAATACCATCCCATTTATATTCCACTTGCCAATCTTCGGGCTCGCCTAGATCTTGTAATTCCTTTTCCAAAGAATAGGCCAAGCAAAATGGGTAAGGTTTGGAATTGTCATAATTGATATGCTCACCTTTAATCAGATCTTCAAAATTGATGCTTTCTATGTCCCAGTTGCCAATAATACTGTGCATGAGTTGATTGGCATCGATTCCTGAATATTTTGCCAAGGCATTGACCAATGTTTTTTTGGAAACGCCAATTCTAAAACTTCCACCGATCAATTTATTGAAAATCAATCGTTCTTGCATTTGTAAGCCTGACCAAGCTTTGAGGACGTAGGCTTTCTTTATATCATCTGATTTAGCACGAAGGGCAATCAATTCTTTCATCCAATCGCTCAAGGTTTTTTCGATGCGATGGGTTGGATCGGGCAACATCAGTGCTATGGTTTCTCCCAAATCGCCCACACTACTATAACATTCCAAAAATAACCATTCGGGATAATCGGTGATTTCCATACACCATTCTCTCAAAAGTGTGGATTTAACAGGGCGTTTTGGACGCTTTCCTGTAAAAATACTGATGAGCCAAAGTTTGTCCTTTTCTGGAGCCGTATTCAAATAATCTACCAAAGCGCTGATTTTTGAATTGGTCTTATTGGTAATTTCCAAGGCACTAATGAGGTCGGAGAAATGTTTCATGAGGCGTTGGTTTTCTCGGTTGTAAGTTCTTTGTCATCCTCATCGCTCCCATATTCCGTCTTCACTTCAGCAGAAGGAATACCAATTTCGTTCAGATATTTTGAAAATGTAGCCTGACTTCCATGTGTTACGTATACTTTCTCGGCTTCAGTAGCTTTGACTGCTGATAGCAAGCCATTCCAATCGGCATGGTCGCTGACGGCGAATCCTGCATCTACGGCTTGCCAACGACGATTGCCTCTAATCTGCATCCATCCAGAGCATATGGCAGTCGCAGCATTGGGAATTTTCTTCAACAGTTTGGAACCCAATAAGCCTGGTGGCATGATGATAATTTTATTTTGAATCATTTCTTTATTGAAATCATAATTCAATAATTGTGTTTTTGGTAAGGCAATGCCCGAACCTTCAATGGCAGTATTCAAATTGTGGATGGCAGAATGGACATATATATCATCCACACCTTCCATTAATTTCATGATACGCTGCGCTTTTCCTAAAGAATATCCTAGAAAAACACTAGTACGGTTGTGAGATTTGTTTAAGGTGACCCAATCATGCATTTGTTTCTGAAGGTCTTTTTCTGATAGCCAATTATATATCGGCAAACCGAAAGTGCTCTCTGTAATGAATTCATGACATTTTACCGGTTCAAATGGGATCGTTAAATGATCATCTTCCAATTTATAATCACCTGTAAATACAACCACAAACCCTTTGTATTCCAATCGAATTTGCGCAGAGCCAATCGTATGACCAGCTGGATGAAAACTGACTTGTACGCCATTCACCATTTTGGGCTCATTGTAGCCCATGTGTTCTATACTTATATCGGGCCCAATCCGATGTTTTAAAATCGCTACCGAATCTGTTTGACATAAATAATGCTTCATGCCCCAACGTGCGTGATCTGCGTGTCCATGAGAAATAACGGCATAATCTACCGGTAGCCAAGGATCTAAATAGAATTTTCCTGGGATGCAGTAAATGCCTTTATTTGTAAATTTAATCAGCTTCAAATAGTGTCGGATAAAGATTATACGGTAATGTTGACTTAAAGATAAAAAATTCAGGATCAAGTTTTTTATACAAGCCTTAAGAAAATAAAAGAAGGCTCGGCACTCCTAAATCGAGTGCCAAGCCTTATGATTGTATATGATCTTCATAAAATGATTTCAATCGTTTTTAATATTTAAAAAATAATTCTCTAGCTGCATCATAATTGTTCAGAAACAACAAATTGAAATTTAATTGATCATTAGTGAGATCAGATCTGTATTCTTATGGATTTAATTTTCCTGTGTCCATTAAGTCAGGCTCATTTCCTGTGATGGCGCCAATTCCCATTTTCACTAGTGTTACCAATTTATTTGATTTTGGATCCCAATAAAATGCTTCTGTCGGATGAACGGATATTGCTGTAATGTTTGGGTCATTCTTACCTTCAAACCATGCATCATCCCCAGAACCGTATAAGTCATCAATAATACTTTGATCAGTTGAGATTGTAGCTTTGCCATACACGTTCATAAACTGCATATCGCCTTTGTTGGCATATATCAAATGTAAATGTGCATTTTTTGCTATATTCTTATTATGCGTGCTGTTTTTATCACTCAAAAACCAGATACGACCATGATCGTCAACTTTTTTGGTGCTCATAGGAATCATATGTAGTGGTGTCGTTTCCAAATCTGTCGCCATCATTGTAAAGTCAATGTTTTCGGCTAATTCTTTAACTTTTTTCTTGGCTTCGTCGTTATATAAATTTTCTTTGCTCATAATCTATTTTTAATTTAGAATTAATAATTGTTTATCTTAAATGTAAATTTAGTCAACAAGATTGTCTTCAGATAATGCGATTGATCAAATTACTAGCTCAAAACCTTTTTTTTTGGCATAATGCCATTTATTTGAAAAACAGACCTTATTGCATACGCTTAAGCTATAAATTTGCATTTTTAATAGCTTAATCGATATTAAATTGTAAAGCGATTAGTTTAAAACAAGACCATGGCAAAAAAAGGAAGCGCAAAGAATACCAAAAATAAAGCCTTACATACTAAATTGATGACACAGAAATATAACAAAAAAAAGACCGAGGTGACCTCTCGCAAAGATAAATTGAAAGCGATTGTAAAAGCGGCAAATGAAAAAAAGGAGAATTTATAAGTCGTTAATACATCTATTGCAATAAATAGAGAGGTGACATAAAAACTACTATTTCTTTGGCTCTATTTTAATAGCCGACTATTGTTTAAACATTAAACAGTAGTCTTCATAAGATATAACTTCAAAATTTACATTTGAGGTATCACCCTAAAATGTATAAATGATCATATCCGGACCAATTATTTTGCGCTATTGAATTGTGTTAGAATTGCCACCAAGCTTTTATAAACTCGTTTTCTTTAAGTGGTGCATTCACTATGTTGAACCCTTTTTGTTGCTCCCAGACTGCTTCGGCTTCACGGATAAAACCCGTCATCGTTAAGACCTGTACAATATAAGTTCCATTATCCCTAGGAAGGTCTTTCTCTAGATTATAATATGGCATAAGTGTTTAGTTTAGATGATAAAACTAAATGAACTTTTATCAGATCATTAACTTAAATACTAAAATTGTGTGCTGCAAACTTATTTGTTTATTATAGCGAACATGTCAAAGATTTGACTTTAAGTATATCCCAATAAACACTGATCTATCCAAATTACAAACCTTAATAGCCTAGGGATTCTTTATCTCAAAGTTCATTTAAAATAATATTGTCATAACAATATTGAATTACCATTGCAATGCATATTACAAATCACTCTTTTGATACTAACGACAAATCATCTCACACATCTGAATATACGTTAACCTGTCATCCCATTTACAAACACCTGCACATACTCGCGCATTTTATCTAAAATACGCTCCCCTATTTCACGTGCTTTTAAAATACTCGGTCTATTATCCAAACATTTAAAAACCTCATCTCGCAATGGTTCTCTTCCCGATGATGAATAACTTTCTATCAATGAATTGAACTGTTGCTTATCCAAGTGTTCGTCTTCGCACAGTTTTTCTATGGCGAGTATTTTCTGTTCATGCCAATAGGTTTGAAATTCGTCTTCAATGTTATCGGGATTATCAATATTTGGTAAGTTTTCTTCAATAAACTTTTCTATCAATTCACGTTTGCTTCGCAATTGGATATCTCCAGAGAGCATATCCATAATGGCTTTCTTTTGTTTCGCTTCTTGCGACGGTGTGGATTGTTTGAGTTTTGCCAATAACTGAAGGATGTATACCACATTGATTTGGTCGCGGTGTATCAACTCCAATTCAAAATCGATATCATCTAAAATAGAAGTCTTCTGTTTTGCACGGTCTTGTTTTACTTTCTCATACAGGTCAAGATATTTGCTTTTATAATCTTCAAACTCTTGTGCCGACATGTCCAAATCTTGCCAATCGAAATCCGTATAGGATTCCAACACGTTTTTGGCTCGCATCAATTGTCGAAAAGCTTGAATAAATGCGGCTTCATCTTCTTCACTCACCAAATCATCCACACTTTGATAGCTTGGGGTGATTTCCAATAGATTCTCTAAAGCTTCATCAAATTTCTTGGCAACGTGCTCATAAGGTGGCAAGATGATGTCTTCAATCGCGTCTTTATTAGAAAATAGGGTAATCGCTTCATCCGTCGATTTCTTAAGGTTTCTAAAACACAGAATATTCCCTTGTGATTTTCGTTCGCCCAAAATCCTGTTGGTTCTAGAAAAGGCCTGAATCAATCCGTGATACTTCAAGTTTTTATCTACGTAAAGGGTGTTTACCTTTTTCGCATCAAAGCCGGTCAACATCATATTCACTACAAACACAATATCCAAACGGTCTTTCTCGTCATTAAAAGAGATTTTCTCTCGGTCTTTCAGTCGCTTGCTGATGTCCTTAAAATAGTTTTCAAACTGCTGGCTGTCCTTGGTGGAGAAACTTGTATTGTACAGGGCATTGTAATCCTTGATGTAGGATTCCAGCTTATCTCTGGTATGTGTGGATTCATAAACAGGCTCTGGTTCATCAGTGCCATAATAATCATCATCTGGCATATAATCCTTGGCTTTCTCGTCGTCTTCATTGGTGCCATAGCTAAAGATGGTGGCGATCCGCAGATTATGCTCGCCTGCTTCTTTCTTACGCTTAAAAATATCGTAATAACTGATTAAAGTATCAATGCTGTTCACCGCAAAGAGCGCCGAATATTCTTTGTTAAAGGTCTTTTGGTCATGATAGGCAATCATATAGTCGGCTATCTTTTCCAAACGTCTTGGGTCGGCAAAGACTTCGGCTTTATCGATGTCCTCGACTTCAATATCCATAAAGGTATTGCTCTTTTGTTTGTACTTTCCAATGTATTCTATCCCAAACCGCAGGACGTTTTGGTCTCTAATGGCATCGGTAATCACATATTTGTGTAGGCATTTCCCAAATAGGTCTTTGGTAGTGCGCTTGCCCAATTCATTTTTAGCGGCATTATCTGCAAATATTGGTGTGCCTGTAAATCCAAAGAGTTGTGCGTTGGTGAAGTATTCGGTTATCTTTTTATGGGTATCGCCAAACTGCGACCGATGGCACTCATCAAACACAAACACCACTTTTTTATCTTGTAGATGGGTTAGCTTCTGCTCATAATGGTTCTTCGAAATGGCATTGTTGAGTTTTTGTATGGTGGTCAATACCAACTTGGTGTCTTCCGCCAATTGATTCACCAATGTACTAGTATTATCAGTGACATCTACACTTCCTTTTTTGAAGCTGTTGAATTCATTCATGGTTTGATAATCCAAATCTTTACGGTCTACCACAAAAACAACCTTATGTACATTGGGCAAATCCATAATGATTTGGCTTGCCTTAAACGAGGTCAGTGTTTTACCAGACCCTGTGGTATGCCAGATATAGCCATTGTCATTGGTCGTGGCAACTTGCTGCACCAACTGTTCCACCGCAAAATATTGATAGGGTCGCAAGACCATCATAATTTTATGGGTTTCACTCCGCACGATGTAATGCGACAGCATTTTACCCAACTGATTGGTATTTAAAAACGCATTGGCAAACTCGGTCAAGTCGGTCACGTTCTTGTTGTGCACATCTGCCCAAAAGAAGGTTTGCTTGACAGATTGCATTTTGTTGTTTGCCAAATATTTGGTGTTCACACCATTGCTAATCACAAACAACTGCACATACTGAAACAGTCCAAAATTACTCCAAAACGATTGGTGCTGATACCGATTGATTTGATTAAACGCCTCCTTTATTTCAAGTCCGCGTCGTTTCAATTCGATTTGCATCACAGGAATCCCGTTGGCTAATATCGTGACATCATAACGGTTTTTATAGGTGCCCTCTAGCGCAATTTGATTGGTGACTTGATAGTTATTGTTTTGCCATTGCTCCTTATCAAAGAACCGAACATAGAAGTTGTCGCCATCGTCCTTTACCAATAAAAAACGGTCGCGAAGCATTTCTGCCTTTTCAAAGACATTCCCTTTCGCCAAATGATTCAAGATCGTATCAAACTCCTTATCGCTGAAAACAATGTTATTAAAACGCTCTAGCTGAGATTTAAGATTACCCAACAAGTGTTCGCCATCTGGAATCGTGACACGTTCATAGCCAAAGCCAACAAGTTGTTGGATGAGGTTGTGCTCTAATAAAGCTTCGGATTGATGGTTCATAATATTATTCTATTGTCATTGCAAGGCTCCCTTAACACCGTCATTGCGAGGAGGCACGACGAAGCAATCTGCCAAATTTAAGTTACAATCATACTCAATTGTTCTCTTCATGAGATTGCTTCGTCGCATTTATCATGTCGTTTTAATTTTCATATTTTGTCTGCGCTTCTCGCAATGACGATATAAAGCCGCAATCACGATTCAACCTTATCTTGTTCATTCTGTTCTTCATCATCATCATTCCCAAATTCTTTTTTTACCATTTCAAAGAGGTCATTCCAATCAGGATTGATACTATTTATCAATGCTTCCTTTTTTGCTCTGCTTCCTCCTTTTAATTGTTTTTCTCTGCCAATGGCATCACCTATCATTTGAAAGGCTTCGTAATATACCAATTTATCGAGATTGTATCTCGCAGTAAATGATTTTGGGTTGTGTTTGTCTTTATGCTGTTGCACTCTTTTGACAATGCTGGATGTGACTCCAACGTATAAGGTTGTGTTGTTTTTATTCGTGAGGATGTAGATAAAGCCTGGTTTCATTTTTTATATTGGCACTTCGTGCACCCTTTGACATCGTCATTGCGAGGCACGAAGCAATCTGTCGAATTTTAGTTACAATCATAAATTATCGTTCTTTTCATAAGATTGCTTCGTCGCATTATACTGTAGTTTTAATTTTCATACTTTGGCTGCGCTTCTCGCAATGACGTTTTATACAAACATCCCCTGCAACAAGCCTTTTTTAAACGTTTGCGTTTTCTCTATTTGTTGATTGACGCTTTCGATTTTGCTATCAATGGCTGAAAGGTAATTGGCTATTTTTTGTTGTTCTTCTTTACAAGGCATTTGTATTTTAATCTTTGCTAAATCATTTGAGTTAATTGCGGGATAACTTGTTCCTGTGCATCTTTCTAAAACATTATTCACAAATTGCTGTGTGTGCAATAATTGATATAAAAACATAGCATTTTCTTTAACTCTCAATTGAGCATAACCTGTAGAGGCAACATAACTGCCATCCTCTTTAAATAACAAATTATTCATTTGATAATGTCTAACAGTTTGATATAAGATATCATTCACCTTTAAAATCCTTTGATCTCTACTTGGTGCTTCAATCGAATTTATTTCATTTTGTAAAACTAATCTACCACTAT
>JBBSOJ010000026.1:0-20372 GCA_038259855.1 Flavobacteriales bacterium | reverse complement strand
CGAAAGGTAGAGCAGGTGGAAATTCTGTATTGTTTTGAGGCATATAGCTCAACATCATTTTAATGTCTTCCAAACATTCAATATCATTTGATGATGTTTTATGAGCCACCCCTGATTTTGTAGAATGGGTACTAGCGCCGCCTAATTCTTCACTGGTCACAGATTCATTTGTGACTGTTTTTACAACATTAGGGCCCGTAACGAACATATAACTGGTGTTTTCTACCATAAGTGTGAAATCTGTCATCGCAGGAGAATACACAGCACCACCAGCACAGGGTCCCATCACCGCTGAAATTTGAGGTATGACGCCAGAGGCCTGCACATTACGGTAAAAAATATCGGCATAGCCACCAAGTGACCGCACACCTTCTTGGATCCGTGCACCACCGGAATCATTCAGACCGATAATTGGAGCACCTACCTTAACTGCCAAATCCATGACCTTACAGATCTTTTCGGCATGGGTTTCAGAAAGTGAGCCACCAAACACCGTAAAATCTTGTGCGAAAATATAAATCAAGCGTCCGTTGATGGTCCCATAACCTGTTACGACACCATCGCCATAAAACTGTTGGGAATCCATGCCGAATTCTTTGGTGCGATGGGTGACCAAAGCTCCGATCTCTTCGAAAGACCCATCATCCAATAAATAGGTGACGCGCTCTCTAGCCGTTAATTTTTTGTTGGCATGTTGTTTATCAATTCGTGCTTGACCGCCACCCAAATAGGCTTTGGCTAACTTATCGTTGAGATTATTTATTTTTTCTGTCATAAGTGTTGGCATTGTTTTGTCGGGAATGTGATAGATATTGAGTAAAGTTCAATATACATTTCGACGCTAATTTTTGAATCGTTTCTGAACTTGCGCACCACTAATGTGGGACTCGCAAAATCTTCATATCTTGAATATATTGTTTTACGGCAATGAGCGCTGCGATGTTTGCCTCTTCATTCTGTTTTCCGATCAGCGCTTCGGGAGAATAATAATTTTTAACAAAATGAGTGTCAAATTGTCCAGAGCGAAAGGCCTCGTGCTCACAGACGTAAGTACCGAATGGTAAGGTGGTTTGTATGCCTTCGATGTGGTAATCTTTTATAGCTTCGATCATAAGCTCAATAGCCTCTTCCCGTGTTTTACCATACGTGATTAATTTTGATAACATAGGATCGTAGTAAATCGGTACATCCATGCCTTGCTCAAAACCATTATCCACTCTGATATTTTGTCCGACGGGCAATTTGTAGACTTCCAAATTGCCAACACTAGGGAGAAAATCATTTAAAGGATCTTCGGCATAAACTCTCAACTCTAGAGCATGACCAGTGATTTTTAAGTCATTTTGTGATATAGGAAGTTCTTCGCCTCGGGCAACGCGAATCTGTAATTCAACTAAATCGACTCCCGAAATGAGTTCTGTGACCGGATGTTCTACCTGCAAACGTGTATTCATCTCCAAAAAGTAAAAGTTGTGCTGGTCATCCAATAGGAATTCCACAGTCCCTGCACCAAGATAATCACAGGATTTAGCCACTTTGATAGCCGCTTCACCCATTTTTTGGCGTAATTGGGGCGTTAAAACGCTCGATGGTGCTTCTTCAACAACTTTTTGATGCCGCCGCTGAATGCTGCATTCACGTTCAAAAAGATGGATCACATTGCCATGGCTATCTGCCATGACCTGTATCTCTATATGTCGTGGTGACGTTACATATTTTTCAATAAATACAGAGCCGTCTCCAAACGCAGAAGTCGCTTCACTTATGGCCCGATCCATTTGAGCTTCAAATTCGGATGCCTTTTCGACAATGCGCATTCCTTTGCCACCGCCACCTGCAGATGCTTTTATAAGAATTGGAAATCCGATTTCTTCAGCTATCTTTTTGGCTTCTGCAATATCTGTGATCGCTTCTTCCGTACCGGGAACCATAGGAATATCATAAGCTTTGACAGCATCTTTAGCTGCCAATTTGCTGCCCATAATCTTAATTGCCTTTGATTTTGGACCGATGAAAATAAGGTCATTCTGTTCACAGGCCATGGCAAAATCGGCATTCTCCGATAAGAATCCGTAACCAGGATGTATGGCGTCTACATTCAGGCTTTTGGCCACTTCGATGATTTTATCACCTTTTAAATACGATTGATTGGAAGGTGATTCACCGATAAATACCGCTTCGTCCGCATATTTAACGTGCGGCGCGTTTCTGTCGATGGTGGAATATACAGCCACCGTTTTGATCCCCATTTTTTTTGCTGTTCGCATGACTCGAATGGCAATCTCTCCTCGGTTGGCAACTAGAATTTTCTTCATGTTAATTTTTTTTCAGGTACGTAGATCCTCGATATTTTTATTATGCTTCAAATTCAATAAGCAGTTGATTTTTTTCAACAGCATCTCCTTTAGTAATCGCTATCGACCTTATAATTCCATGTCTTGGCGACGTTAACACATTTTCCATTTTCATGGCTTCAAGAATCAGCAAAGTCTCATTTTCTTCGACTTCCTGACCTTCAACTACAGCAACATCTAAAATAAGTCCTGGCATGGGTGCTTTAATGTCGTTAATCATTTTGGAGGCACCAAGTTCAAATCCCATGGCCTTGATCAATTCGTCCAACGGATTTTGAATGGATATTTCGTACCGATTGTTATTGATATTTACGGTGTATTTTTTTTGAAGAAAGTCATTCGACGTTACTTCTGCCACAAAAGGTTTTTTGTCGTGAAGCACGTGAAATTGACTTGCATTAGTTGCAACGGCATCGAGTTTTAATAGCTCTTGTTCGTCAATATCGAATTCGAAATTGTCGTTGACTGTTACTTTATAAAGTTTGGACATACTAAATAGATTGGATTGTAAAGTTACTTATAATGTTTAAACTTTGAAGGTGGAATTTTGCTGATGCTTAAGAATGGCGCGCCTGGATAATAAAATTCCAATGAATAAGGATATAAAAGCACCGACCCAAATTCCTGGGATAAAATCGATGAACAGAAAAAAATCATAGGCTCCATGAAAGAGCGCTGCCAATAGCAATCCAGTTAAGTTCAATAAAACTCGATTGTTCGAAAATTTAGCTTTCCCCATATAATATCCCATCAAAATTGCGAATGTAGCATGCGCCGGGACTGCTGTAAATCCTCTAATCAAAGCAGTTTCCATACCACCTTGCGCAACATACATGATGTTTTCTGTCGCGGCAAAGCCCATAGACACCATCACCGCATAAACAATACCGTCAAAAGGTTCGTTAAATTCTCGGCTGGTTTGGGCATGGTAGCGTACCACGATGTACTTGCTGAATTCTTCGCTCAAGCCCACAACAAAAAAGGCTTTTATAAATTGCTCAAATATACTGGTTCTATCAGTTAAAGGGAAAGGAATATCAATGATGACATACATCACAGTAGTAATGATCACACTACCGACTGCACCAAGAAAAAAATTTGAAAGCAACAATCGGATTGGTTCCTTTTCGTACTTATCCATAAAATATATGAATATAAGCACAAAGATTATGGGCGATATGGTGGCTAAAATCAATATCATAAACGTATCATCTTATCGATTATAATTCGCTTTTTTGATTTACAATAGCATCAAAAACCGTTTGATAATATGTTTTGTTAGTGGCCACAAAATGATTATCAACTCCAATATGTTCTAGTATGGACCTAAATTTGGCAAATGAAACCAATTTAAAGGCTTCCACCTCATCAATTGCAGGAGTAAGTTGATTCCAAGTTGTTTTTAGATCACAGATATAGGTATGGTGAAATTCATTATCAGTAATTCCGGTGTCATAGGATCTGAAACTTTCAAAAACACCAATTTTTTGTAAGTGTTTTTTCTTTACAACCAAATTAGATTCTTCCCTAATTTCTCTCACAGCCGCTTCCTTTAAGGTTTCTCCGGCATCGACGTGCCCAGCAACCGAAACGTCCCACAATAAAGGATACAATTCCTTTTTTGCAGAACGTTGGGCCAGTAGAATATGACCATCAGTATCATAAAACCAGATATGCACAGTATTATGATAGTGTCCATGGGTATGAATTTCGGACTTCAGACAGATGTTCCCTGTCTTTTTTCCTTCTATGGTTAGGATGTCAATCAGCTCTTGCTCCACTAATTAAAGTATGAAAACGTTTCGCCGTCTTTAATGTTTAGAACGGACTCATAGATTAATTTGATCACGTTTTCCACATCATCGCGATGGACCATTTCCACAGTGGTATGCATATAACGCAAAGGCAAGGAAATCAAGGCACTTGCTACGCCGCCATTGCTATAAGCAAATGCATCTGTATCGGTTCCTGTCGCACGCGAACATGCAGAACGCTGAAAAGGAATCTTATTTTTTTCTGCAGTGTCGGTAATCAAATCTCGTAATTTTTGCTGTACCGCAGGCGCATAGGCCACAACTGGTCCTAAACCGAGTTCAAGATGGCCTTCTTTCTTTTTATCGATCATCGGGGTTGTTGTGTCGTGCGTAACATCAGTCACGATGGCGACATTCGGTTTGATCCGTTGGGTAATCATTTCCGCTCCTCGCAAGCCAATTTCTTCTTGTACGGAGTTGGTCACATACAATCCGAACGGTAATTTCTTTTTGTTCTCGTGTAATAATCGAGCAACTTCAGCAATCATAAAACCACCCATGCGATTATCTAGTGCGCGGCAAACAAATTTATCTTTGTTTAAAACATGAAACTCATCGGGGTAGGTAATCACACAACCCACATGAACGCCCATTTTTTCAACTTCAGCTTTATCTTTGGCGCCAACGTCTATCGTAATGTTTTCAATTTTAGGTGATTCTTCTTTTTCTTTATTTCTGGTGTGGATTGCAGGCCAACCGAAGACACCTTTTACAATCCCATTTTTAGTATGGATATTAACGATTTTACTAGGAGCGATCATGTGATCACTGCCACCATTTCGGATGACGTGAATCAATCCGTTGTCAGCGATATAATTTACATACCATGAAATTTCATCGGCATGTCCTTCAATGACAACTTTGTACTTGGCATCAGGGTTAATCACGCCTACTGCAGTACCGTAAGTATCGGTTATAAATTCATCAACATAAGGTTTTAGGTAGTCCATCCAAATCTTCTGGCCAGTCCACTCATAGCCTGTAGGCGATGCGTTGTTTAAATATTTCTCTAAAAAGTCTAGTGATTTTTTGTTTAAAATGCTCTTCTGTGCCATCTATTCATATTTTCGACTAAATTAATAATATTAATAGGAAATTAAGGTTATTACATGTGTAAATTCATAATTTTGCCACTCATTTTGGAACGATTTTAGAGGTCAATCGACGTATGAAGAAGTTTATCTATCTCCTTTTATTTTTACCGTTTTTAACGATTGGACAGATTCAGCCGATTGTCAAAGATTCCAGTGCTGTGGAATATTATTTCGTGGATGGCGATTCGATCGCATTTGATGTCATACAGCTCAGCGAAGTTTATTTAATGGGTAAACATCGTTTTGCTTCTAAAGAAGAACGCATTCGGTATTTGATCTTAAAGCGAAAGACCTTAAAAGTCTATCCATATGCAAAATTGGCAGCAGAGCGATTGGATACATTGAACAGTCGCTTGGCAACTTTAAAGAAGAAAAGCGCTCAGCGAAACTATGCTAAAGTCATTCAACGCTATATTGAAGACGAATTTTCAGCCGAATTGAAAAAGTTGACTAGGACAGAAGGACAGATTTTGGTGAAACTGATGCATCGCCAAACCGGGAAAACAACCTATGAACAAATCAAGGAATTACGAAGTGGATGGCGCGCATTTTGGTTCAATAACACCGCTAGTTTTTTCGATATTTCACTTAAGCGTGAATTTAATCCAGAAGGTGTCGCTGAAGATTTTATGATCGAAGATATTTTGTTGCGTGCCTTCCAAAGTGGGCGTCTTGAGCGACAGGATTCCGCTTTTCCAATTGATTATTATGCGATTAGGGACCAATGGGATGCCAAAGCTGCAGAAAAATGATGCCATAATAAACGATAAATGGAATTGCTAAAAATGCATTATAAATCCTTTTTGGTATTTTATAAATTTTATCTATGAAGCGACTACAAACGGATGTTGAAGAAAAACTGAATGCCTGGACGCATGGCTTAGGTGCTTTAATGGGCGTTGCCGGTTTAATGCTTTTGATCAGTTACTCTGGGAATAAGACCGATTGGAGTCTGTTTAGTGTGGTGTTATACGGTTTCTCAATTATATTATTGTTTACGGCATCAGCCTTATATCATTCTGTAAAAGGGGAGAAGCGAAAGCATTATTTCCGCATCATTGACCATATAAGTATTTATGTGCTCATAGCAGGGACGTATACGCCGGTGACGCTCATAGCTTTGAATGAAAGTCTAGGCTGGCATCTTTTTTGGACCGTTTGGGCCATTGCCGGTTTTGGTCTCATATTAAAATTATTCTTTACCGGGAGATTTGAGATTTTTTCCACCTTATTGTATCTCGTAATGGGCTGGTTGGTCGTGTTTGATTTTTCAAATCTTTCTGCCTTGATAGGCACGAACGGTATCAGTTTGTTATTTGCCGGTGGTGCTTTTTATTCGGTAGGCATTATATTTTACGCCATTGAACGCATCCCTTACAACCATGTCATATGGCATTTATTTGTTCTCGGCGGCGCGCTCTGTCACTATTTAATGATTTTCTTGTATGTAATTTAAGATCCGTTTGATATTAGTCTTTATGCATCACTTCTTCAGCTTCAAATCCGAATAAGCTTTTCTCTTTTATGATTTTTGCGACACCTTCAGGAAGCATACTTTCCCAACCTACTTTACCCTCGGAAATAGCCTTAAGTACGGTTCTGGAAAAAATAGAAAGTATGGAAGGATCAAAATCTGTGATATCCACAACTTTACCGTTATACTTGAAGAATTTGTAAAGCTCTTTCATTCGCGGATGCACTTTCAAATTTTCACTATCGGTAAGTGTGCCATCCTCATTTTCCATGGGGTATAAATACACCCTCAAATCCTTAAAGAATAATTTTCCAAAAGCTTCCAAAATACCACCACTCAAATGACGATAATATTTCTCGTCAAAAATATCAACAAGATTATTAACGCCCATGGCCAAGCCCATTCTATTTTTTGAATATTGAGAGAAATATTCAACCAATTTGTAGTACTCTTGGAAATTCGAAATAAGAACGGTATGACCCAATGAGCAAAGCAGTTTTGCGCGGTCCATGAAATCCTGTTCATCGATTTCGCCTTCAGCACGAAGATTAGACAAGGTAATTTCAAATACGACTTGTGTATTTTCCACATCTACCTTATTTTCTTTGACGAACATGTCATAAGATTTCTGATACATATCAATGTTCACCTTTGTAACAGGTCTAAAACTTCCACGCAAGGCCAAAATATTTCGCTTATAAAGTACTCTGGCTGGCAAAACGTTGTTACCATCTGGTGCGAACATCACTGCATCGGTCATATTATTTTTAACCAATTGCAAACTCATCAAACGGTTATCAACATCGGCGAATGCAGGACCAGAAAAGTTAATGGTATCGATCTCTATCTGATCTTTATCAAGATGATCGTAGAGGTAGCGAAGTAATTTTTTAGGTTCATTATGTTTATAATAGGCACCATAAATAAGATTGGTTCCTAAAATGCCTAGTGTTTCTTGTTGCAATCTGGCATCGTTCTCTTTAAAACGCAAGTGAAGAACAATGTCATTATAATCTTGATCTGTTTCGATCTGAAATTTAATTCCAACCCAGCCATGACCTTTATATTTCTTTGCAAAATCGATGGTCGCTACCGTATTGGCGAATGAAAAGAACATCTTGTTTGGATGTTTATCTCTCGTGATTCTTTGTTCAATCAGGTTGATCTCATGATTCAGCATTTTTCGCAATCGTGCTTCGGTCACGTAACGGCCATCATCTTCAATACCATAAATAGCATCACTGAAATCCTTATCATAGGCAGACATCGCTTTTGCAATAGTCCCAGAGCCACCACCAGCTCTAAAGAAATGGCGTACTGTTTCTTGCCCTGCACCAATTTCGGCAAAAGTGCCATATATATTCTCGTTGAGATTGATGCGAAGTGCCTTTGTTTTTAACGAAGGAATCTCTTCAAATTCTTTATCTCCTTTTAAGGTAATTTCCATGATGTAGATTGAGTATAATGTCTCACAAAGGTATCAATTTGCGCACGGATACAAAAAAATAAACTTACTTTTGTTTTTAAACTAGAGCAAGTTGAAAATTACATTTTTAGGCACAGGTACGTCACAAGGAATTCCGGTTATAGGCAGTGATCATCCGGTTTGCCTAAGCACAAATCAAAAAGATAAGCGATTGCGGGTTTCCGTTTTGGTGGAATGGGATGACTACATTTTTGTGGTGGACTGTGGCCCCGATTTTAGACAGCAGATGTTAAAAACTAACGTCGATCATATCAACGGGATTGTCTTTACCCACGAACATGCCGACCATACAGCTGGTTTAGATGATATCAGACCTTTCTATTTTAGACAAGGTGATATTTCTGTATATGCTCACACGCGTGTCGTAGATGCTTTGAAAGAACGTTTTGGTTACATTTTTGAGACCAAAAACAAGTACGCGGGCGCTCCAGGCGTTATTTGCCACGAAATAGAAAATAAACCATTCTTATTGGGTAATTTAGAGGTAGTTCCTATCAACGGCTTTCATGCACAACTGCAAGTGTTTGGTTTCAGATTTGGTGATTTTGCCTATTTGACCGATTTCAAGACTATCGAACCAGAGGAAATTGAAAAACTAAAGGGTGTTAAGGTGTTGGTCGTGAATGCACTTCGTGAAAAAGAACATGTATCACATTTTACGTTAGATGAAGCGTTGGAATTGATCAATAAGGTACAGCCAGAACGGGCTTATATAACGCATATCAGTCATTGGCTTGGTTTTCATGATGAGGTTCAGAAAAAATTACCTAAACATGTCTTTTTAGCATATGATAATTTACAAATAACAGTATAAGATTTATGAAGTCAAAAATTTTCATGTACGTATTCATCTTTACAGTTTTACTTCTGATTTTTCAGTTTGTGAACTCAAAAAACATTTTAGATGTCTATGAAGTGGATATTAACAAAGCGAAAGCTAGGGAAGTAGTTTATAAGGATTCCATAGCGGCAATGAACGAAACTATTTCAGACATGCGATTGTTTGATTTGCAATATGACGAAGAAGCGCTTGACTATTTTGAAAATAAAGGTTACAATGCTTTGGAGCTCATTCCTTTTATAAAAGATGAGCTTTATAAATTGAATGACTACAAAACTGAAGATCATCCCATCGTGCCGTATGCGTCCATGACCAAAAACAAGATGATGATCAACAGCATACGCTTGTTAAACCACAAATGGCTAATTGCGAATTTTACCGATGGCAAACATTGGGGACAATTACTGCTAACCTACGACTTGGTGGATGGTAAGCAGCTAAAATTTAAATTGATAGAATCGTTTTTATATCCTTTGAATTAAGATGGATTGTAGCTCCTTTTGTAATAAATTATATGCTATCCACTGGTTGAGTTTTTATTACTCTTGGATCCATAGAAAATAGCCTTTTACTTAAAGTTTATTTAACTGAATTTTGAAACATCAATCTTAAATAATTTGGCAGCATTTCTCCATAAAATCAATTCTTTTTTCTCGTTAGGAAGCTCCAACTGCTTCATGAATTTTAAATAAGAATCCATATTGCTAATGGGCCAATCGGTGCCATATAGCAAATATTTTGGGTCGCCTGCATAGGTGATCATTTCCTCAATTTCGGTCTTCATATAGCGTTCAAATTTTTCATTGAAATCACCCAAGACCAACCCAGAAATGTCAGCATGGACATTATCATTTTTATAAACCACTTCCATGCAATCCTTGATCCATGGATTTCCGACGTGGCAGATAACAATCTTCAATTTAGGAAAGTCTACTGCTAAATCATCAATATGAATAGGATGTGAAAATTTAATTTTTCCCGTAGGAGCATAGGTGTCACCCGAATGGAACATCACAGGCACATCATATTCGACAGCCATATCGTAGAGCACTTTTAAGCGAATATCATTGGGGTAGAACGGTTCGTATCCGGGATAAAATTTTAAACCTTTGATTAATCCAGCATCTAGAAACTCACTCAATTCCTTAAGATCGCGATGGTTGTAATGCAAATAACTAACGCCGGCAACCACACCAAGATTGTCACGACCAGCAATGGCCTCAACGACACTTTTAGTACTTGGTCTGTGCTCATTCACTTTGTATGAGGATAACACCAACGAATAGTCGACATGATTTTCTTCCATGGTTTGCACCAATAAATCGAGTGATTTATCGATGGATGTTACTCTATCTTCGTGATAATTGTTGATATGTGTGTGGACGTCTATGATCATTTTAATATGGTTTTTTATAAAAATACTTAATAATGCCGAATGGCATTGATTCGAACTGATAAATTAAAGAATGCTTTTAAAATAGTCTAGAATAAATTTTCAAACCTCCATAAAATCGCGATAGTCTTCAAAAAATTGCTCGAATAGGATCATGTTTTTATTGAAGAATTCCATCACATCCCTCCAAGTATTTTTATTATGGATCGATACGTTTTGGTCAATGGAGACATAGATTCTAGAAATATCTTTACCGTTTTCCAATATATAATCTTCCTCAAAAATAGCATTGGGAAGGTACTCGTTTTTTAGAATGCTTTTTAGCGATTGTAATTTTTCCCAATAATTGATCCGGTTTTCTAGATCGTCTTCAAGATCTAAAACGACTAAAGCAACGTTGGTATCAAAATAAAATTTGAATGAAAAACCTTTGATTTTAGTGTCATATAAAATCCATTTACGAGGAAACGATTTTCCGAAACTGATCCAAAAGTCTTCTCTTAATTTTCTGCTTTCTTCTTTGCTAAACATGTAATCAATTGATGATTTTCCTAAAATTCCAAATTCCAAATTCCAAATTTCAAAATCGAAATGTCATACGCTTGTTTTTCCTAGATCAAATAGGCCACAACAACGCCCAATACAATGACCACAAGTTTTGAAAGATTAAATTTATGTCCTTCGCTGCTTTCAAATAAAATGATGGTCGAGATATGAAAGAAAATTCCAATGACAATCGCATTGATATAATATACATAGCCTTCCACCAATTCAACGGTATTAGATATCAACGTGCCCAACGGCGTCATGGAGGCAAATACCACTAAAAAGAGTACAATCTGAAGTTTTGAAAAATTAGATTGTAACAAATAAGAAGTGATGAGGGCAGCAATCGGAATTTTATGGATAAGAACCCCATAGACCATATCGTTGTGATTGTGAATCGGGAATCCTTCTAAAAAACTATGAATGCACAAACTTAAAAAAAGCAACCACGGGAAGGCCGTTTCATTTTTATGAATATGGATATGGCCATGTTCAGCGCCTTTCGAGAAAAACTCGAGGATGATCTGAAATAAAATGCCACTCATAATAAAAACCCCCGTTTGTTTGCCTTCTAAATGGTCGTAGACTTCTGGTAATAGATCAAATAAGGTCAGTGCCAATAAAAACGCGCCACTAAATGAAAGAAGGAGCCTTGTGGACATAGACTTCTTTTGTTTAAATATAAAGGCAATGATGATGCCCAATAACACAGCGAATATGGGAAGTAAATAGTTGGTCATAAGGATTCCCAGAAATGTGGGTTATTAATATTGAGTCTTAAATACACTGTATTTTTATGCCGCTAAAAATAGCAAAAAACATCAGATTAGATGTTTCAATTATAAATGGAATTTGTTTCAAGATACTTGAGAGCATCTACTTAAAAATCATGATGATCCGTTCAGAACTTCCTTTCTGGTATTTTCTTAACTTATAATCGCCAAAAACATCCAGTAAATAAACACCTGCTTCTTCAAATAAGGTTTCAAAATCGCGCAATGTAAACGCTTTCACGCGTTCTTGAAAGCTGAAGGATTCGCCCTGATCCGTAAATTCAATATTTTTTATAATGTATCCATCCCGAACATAGCGTTTTTGAACAAATACGATACCGTCAACTGTTTTTGTATCTTCAGTCACCAGATTATCGATGATAAAATCCGAATTCATAAAATCAATCACCCCAAATCCGAATTCATTCAAGTCCTCTTTTATTGCTTTGATGGTGTTGAGATTGTGCTCTTCCTTTTCAAAATAACCAAAACTGGTGAAGAGATTAAATACGGCATCAAATTGCTCGTTATAAGGATTGCACATATCGTGGACGTTAAAATGAAGCGTGTCATTTTCAAATTGTTTGGCATGTGCGATGCTATTTTCAGACAGATCTACGCCGGTAACATCATAACCCAAAGAATTTAGATAGATGGAGTGGCGCCCCTTCCCACATGCCAAATCGAGGATTTTGCCACCCTCCGGAATATTGAGATACTCTGTGAGATTATCCATAAATTGATGGGCTTCCGCATAATCCCGATCCTTATATAAGATGTGGTAATATGGCGAATCAAACCAAGAAGCGTACCATTGTGTCATGTCTTTATTCATAATATGCCCAAGATTACATGGGAGTTTCTTATTTTGGTAGGGGTTGTATGATCCCAAAATCAGCCGTTAAGCAACTTTCGGGAGGTTTATTTTTCTAACTTTTTTGGGGTTTGCTTTTCCGTAAAAACTCCAAAGCACCGGGCTTTTCGCTATATCTTTTTTGACAAAAATTATCAGATTAAAAAAAACTGCCAACACGTCAAAAAAGGATGCCGCTGCAATCCCTAACCCGAGTGTCGTTGCTAATGAGACCATGTTATAATTTGATAAATCGCAACTCCCTTTTAAGCATTCCTTTAGAACACTCTACTATTGGTGGTCTTAAATCAGCCAAACCGCACACAAGCGACAAAAATACTTTATTTTTGCAATCTATAGAGGTAGAACAATGGATAATAATTTTAATATGATTGCCAAAACCCTGTTCGGTTTTGAAGACTTGTTGGCAAAAGAATTAACCCAATTGGGCGCCAGAGATGTAAAAACAGGCGTGCGTAACGTCAGTTTTTCTGGTGATAAAGGGTTTATGTATAAGGCGAATCTTGCTTTACGTACCGCCATCAAAATTTTAAAACCAATCCATTCCTTTAAGGTTAAAAACGAACAGGATTTATACGACCAATTATATAAAATTGATTGGAGTGCCTATCTTAAGCCTTCGGGCACTTTGGCCGTCAATGCGACCGTCCATTCTACTATTTTTACACATTCACTTTACATAGCGCAAAAGACAAAGGATGCCATCGTAGATAAGTTTCGCGATACTGTGGGGCAACGACCAAATGTTGATCTAAAATTTCCCGACCTAAAGATCAATGTTCACATCGATAGGGATATGTGTGACATTTCACTTGATTCTTCCGGCGAATCGTTGCACAAGCGAGGCTATAAAACAGCGACCAATATAGCGCCCATCAACGAAGTGCTTGCAGCGGGATTGGTGATGCTTTCCGGTTGGGATGGACAGTCTGACTTTATGGATCCTATGTGTGGTAGTGGAACCATTCTTTGCGAAGCCGCTATGATTGCCTGTAACATTCCACCAAATTTAATGCGTAAGGAATTTGCTTTTGAAAGATGGCAAGATTGGGATGTGGATCTCTTTGAGAAAATTGAGGAATCGCTTTTGAGCAAAACCCGTGATTTCCACCACAAAATAGTCGGTTACGATAAATCTCCGAGCGCCATTGCCAAAGCGGCCGAAAATATCAAAAATGCGCAATTGGAAGATTTTATAAGCGTTCAGCATGAAGATTTCTTCAAAACCCAAAAGGGAGGTGATGAGAAATTACATATGGTTTTTAATCCGCCTTATGGAGAGCGATTAGATATTGAGATGGAATCGTTTTATGCTAATATTGGAGATACGCTTAAACAGAATTACCCAGGTACAGACGCCTGGTTTATTACTTCGAACCTAGATGCTCTCAAACATGTTGGCTTAAGGCCATCTCGCAAAATACATTTGGTGAATGCGAAATTGGAGTCACGATTGGTAAAATACGTGATGTATGAAGGCAGTAAAAAAGCGAAATTTAATTAGGGTTTAGTCGTTTGTAAACCTCTTTCACTTTAATCAATCGTCTTTCACGAAAAAAAAAATTAAATTGGCAACGGGTCCATTAGAATTTTCTTTTTCTAGTGGTTATTTTAGTCTTCTACCTTAAACTTCTTCAACTCATCCAAGGGTTCCATAATCGTGTAATCTTTCCAAAGAGATGGATCATATTGTTTTAATATTATATAATTAAACTTATTGGTTTCTGCAATGTTGTTATAGGTCGCTTCGTCTGAAGACTTAAATTGAAGACTCATCCACTCGAATTTTTCAATTTCAGTACCTTCAATCTTCAAATCGAACGAAACTTTGTTTTTTGTGTTATCACTATTTTCCGTAAACTTAAACGGTCTGTGGGCATAAACATATTGGCCCGACTCGTGATTGATGTAATACGGATAGTAACTGTCGGTGTCGAAGTTCTTTTTGTAAATTACAGTCCCCTTGTTGATGTTTTCAGCATATTTAACGCCGAGCAATAATTTCAAATTGAGTTTTTGGCCCAATTTTCCTTCCGCGAAACTGTAATCCATTTTTAGAATAGCGTAATCAGTATCGGCAATATACAATCGGCCTGTGAACTTTGCTCTGCTTTTATTGGGTTCAAATTTCACTATATAGACCAATTGGTCGTCGATTGTAGATATATTTTCAAGTTCATAAGTGTAGCCATTAGTGTCTTTTACAAAATCCATCAGGTCTTCGTTCTGAAAAAGATAGTCCTTGTGTCGGTTGATTGCCGAGTTTTTAAGTTCTAAAAACTTCGGGTCCAAGGTATCCTTTTTTATTTTTTTATTTTTTTTAAGTGACATGGAATCCTGAATTTTAAACCAACCAGTTTTTAATTTGTAGGTTTTACTGGTATCCAAATGCTGCAACACGATGTCAGTCACTTTTTCCTGAATGAACTCCATGGATAGACTGTTTTTTTGATCTTTCAATTTGGTCGCCTGCCTAACATTCATTTTCGCGTTATAATCAGGTTTTAGGTACAGATCGATAAGTATATCGGTAAACGTTTGGGTCGGAGGATTGTTGACAATATAATTGGTCAGGTCTTTAAATTGACTGTTGGATGCGGCGAGTTGCTTTTTGTTAAAGCCAGAAGACTTTTCAACGTCCACTTCAAGATTAGTTGCTTTAAAATAAGATGTTTCCCTGCTGAAAAGTGTGTGTTGCGCGTTGGTCATTCGGTAGTTCTTACTCAAATTCCTATTCACTCTGGCCAATATGCTATCGACGTTTGGAAGTCTATTGGTAACATATACCGTGCTTAATTGATTGACGGCTTCGACCAATCTGACGATGTTATTTTGTTCTTGCAGTTTGTTGACAGTTAATTCTTGCGTTTGATATCCCATAAATGAAAATGTCAGTACGGATTCTGATTTCAAATCTTCTGATGCTACTGCGAAATAACCTTCCATATTTGAGATGACACCCTTGTCTTCATTATATTGAATGGTTGCGAAGGCGACAGGTTCGCCAGACTTGGTATCGATGATCCGCCCTTTGATTTGTTGGGAGAACGTTACTGTAGAGTATAACATCAATAGGGCGCAGAATGTAAATAATTTCATGGTGGTCTTTGGTTTAGAACTAGACGATTGTGATGATTGATTGTAACAATGCAATTATTAATTTTCTTGAAGGATTCTCGTATGATGTTCAATATGGTGTCCCGTCCACATGATGAGTTCACGAACCGGCATTTTACCCAAAATTGGATGTGGAAGTACGACTGTATCTAAATTGAGATCAGAAATTTTTTTCGTTTTATACTGAAGTTTTTTGCCCTCTACCTGGAGTCGATCTAGTAGGTATTCTTTGTCTTTTAAACTAGGGCTTTTTATGTTTTGTAGGTTTATAACAGTGTTGCTATTTGAATCCTTTACGTATTGTATATAGCCAAGAACAATTTGGTCGTAAGATCTAACTTCTCTATTCGCTTTTCCATATTTCATTCGCAATAAAAATTTTGGCATGCTCAATAAATTGTTCAGATGTTTAAGGCACTCGAGTAGGTGCAAGGTATGTTGTCCGCTGCTCCATTTATTTGCGGATCGTTCCTGCCATTTGTCAATGTCTTGATGATTTAAAAAGTTGAGTAAGGTTTGATTCTTTTCCTCTAATAAGTCGGCGAGTAATTCTTTTTCCATAGGTTTTTAGCTACGCAAAAGATAAGAAGAAAATGTGGGGAATAAATAAAAAATAAGAAGAACAGAATTTTTTAGCTACTGGTTGAGAACTATTCTTCGGACTTTTCCACTGCTATCTTTTTTTGCTTATTGTAAATTGGCAATAAATAAGAAATATTATAGCCAAATCCGACACCAAAGCGTCCGCTATCAAATACCTTATTGAAACCAGGGATGTGTAAGTTGCCAAAATCGGCGGGTTGGTCCTCCGAGACGAGGGTTTTGAGTTGCGCATTGACGCCCACATAAATATTGTTGAGGACTTCGACTTTCATTCCAAAAATCAATTCTATCCAAAGGGCGGAAAGGCCACTGATTTCTTGAGGTTCGTTGACCGTGAAAGGACTTTGATAATACTGATTGGTCGTGTAGATCGTATAGCTATTGAGCGTTTGACTAAACGTGCTGACCCCAACACGAATACCGCCGTACATCATGTTTTCCATATCAAGCCAATTCCGATAAAAATTATAATCAAAACCAGCTTTAAAATAACTTCCTTTGGCGGTAATATCAAGATAATCAGTTGTGGTCGTTTGGTCTTCCGTTCCCAATTCTCCCGCAAGATAGATGCGTTTTGTCAATCGGTAATCACCGTTGATTTCCAAACCTGTATACGTATCGGATAAAAAAGAGCGAACGGGTTTGTAAATGTCGACACCAAGTCTTAAGCCATACTTTTCTTTGAGTATCAAGGTGTCCTTAGCGGCGTCATTCTGTGCATATGATATTGTTGATCCCAACATCATAAGCATCAAACTAATGACGGAATATAACGTGGGCTTCAGTCTCATTGTCTATGGTTGTGTTGATAATATCTCGTTCCAAAATCCAAATATCATCATCTACTTCTCTAGTGACAATAACATTGTTGTAAATACTCTTATAGCCGCAGGCGCGCGATACATATATAAATTGCGATCTATAGGTTACCGTAATGGTATCTATATTTGACATGGTGTTAGGTAATGAATCTAACCGGAAATCAGTATCCTTCTCTAAAATGAAACGCGAAATGGTAGGAACACCTTCGCCTTCAATCCGCAAAGGGATTACCAATGAATCTGTATCGAAATTGTAAACAAAGCTATCCAATGCGATGTTGTTCTCATCAAGGGCACTGACAGTAAGTCGTCTCGCTGCCTTTAATTCATCGGGTTCATTGGCATCATAAAATCGTATGATGAGCTGTGGAGTGGTCTGTGTAATGTCTGCGCAGATATCATCGCGTTCGCAACTCCATATTCCTGCGATGACCAATCCAATGAAGACACATATATAACTAATTTTTTGTTTCAAGGCTCTTTTTTATTGATACGTTGACATTATTAAGGACACTATCCCGAATAGATTATATTAAAATCACGATTCTTTTGTTGCATCTCTACGTTCCAAAAGTACAACATTTTCAACGTGATGTGTTTGTGGAAACATATCCACCGCTTGTGTCTTCGTCACTTTGTAAATAGCATCCATCATTTGCAAATCTCTAGCCTGTGTCGCGCTGTTACAACTTACATACACTATTTTTTGTGGAGCAATCGTCATTAACTGCTGTACAACATCTTTATGCATACCATCACGAGGCGGATCGGTGATGATGACATCCGGATGACCATGTTTTTTAATAAACTCATCATTAAAAACGTTCTTCATATCTCCGACATAGAATTCAACGTTAGTAATACCATTTAATTGTGCATTTGCTTTTGCAGCAGTAATTGCATCTGGTACAGATTCGACTCCAACGACTTTTTTTGCTTGTTTCGCTACGAATTGGGCGATGGTGCCGGTCCCGGTATATAAATCATATACGAGTTCATGTCCTTCTAAATCAGCAAAGTCACGAGTTACTTTATATAATTCGTAGGCTTGTTGTGAATTAGTCTGATAAAAAGACTTGGCGTTGATCTTAAATTTCAAACCTTCCATAGATTCAAAAATATGGTCTTGACCTCTATAGCAAATCACCTCTTGATCGTAAATGGTGTCATTCGCTTTTCCGTTGATGACATATTGTAGGGATGTGATCTGTGGAAATGTGTCGGCTATATAATTGAGCAACGATTCACGATTGGCCACATCTTCCTTATAAAACTGAATCAATACCATGATGTCACCAGTAGAAGCAGTTCGTATCATCATAGTTCTTAAAAAACCGGTCTGTTGTCGGGTATTGAAAAATTCCAGACCATGCTCAACGGCAAAGGCTTTTACCGAATTGCGTATGGCATTACTCGGATCTTCTTGAAGCCAGCATTTTTCGATATCGAGAATTTTATCCCACATGCCAGGAATATGAAATCCGAGCGCATTTCTATCACCCAAATCGTTGTCTGATTGTATTTCTTCTAACGTTAACCAACGGCTATCACTAAAGGAAAATTCCATTTTATTCCGATAAAAATACTGTTCCGCAGATCCAAGAATAGGCGTAACCTCTGGTAATTCAATATGTCCGATGCGTTTGAGGTTATTCAGAACCTCATTTTCTTTATATTCTAATTGGTATTTATAGTCCATATCCTGCCACTTGCAGCCGCCACAAACTCCAAAATGTTGGCATTTGGGTTCTGTTCGTTTGTCAGAATAGGTATGAAATGCGATCGCTTTACCTTCAAAGTAAGCTTTGCGCTTTTTAAAAGTCTGAACATCCACAACATCGCCTGGCACTGCATTTGATATAAAAATTACACGCCCGTCTGGTGCTTTTGCAATGGTTTTACCTTTTGCGGCAGCATCCAAAACCTCAACCTTCTCAAAAACCTGTTTATTTGTTTTTTTTCTCATGTCGCAAAAATAACTTCTTTTTAGGTTTTGCCGTTAGTAAGGGGCTGGTTTTTGAAATATGTTTTCACAAATACGGATTATCTTCACATAAAATCAGTCAGTGTTTGGTCATTATAAGTGACTAGAGAAGCACATAAAATTTCGACCTATTTACTTGATGAAGACTATGTTTCAGATTGAAACATTAGCGGTTTAATAAAAGCTAAAACACGATAATCTAATAGGTTTTTTTTGAATAGTCGTCACTTTTAAATCCTCAAAATCGTGGTGAATTGATTCTATATGTTATTTGTAGCGTTCGAAATTTCAAGTTTTCGCAATTTGGAAAAATCGATAATTATTTTAGAGAGCGATTTATATTCCGTAAATTGCAAGTCCTCAAGGATGATTTCTCTCCCACGCTGCTTTTTCGTCCTGATAATCATCAGGATTTCGAAAGAATAAAGGTACAGAAGGAATGGTTATTTTTTAATTAAAACAAAATTAAAATGGCTGTTTTAGAACAATTAGCGTCGCAAAAAGCGATAGATTTAGAAAGCAAGTATGGTGCACACAATTACCATCCACTACCGGTTGTATTGAGTAGAGGAGAAGGTGTGTTTGTCTGGGATGTGGAAGGAACTAAATATTACGATTTTCTTTCCGCTTATTCAGCAGTCAATCAAGGGCACTGTCATCCTAGAATAGTAGACGCCTTGATTGAACAATCAAAAACATTGGCATTGACCTCAAGAGCATTTCACAATGATATTCTTGGGCAATATGAGAAATTTGCATGCGAATTTTTTGGTTTTGACAAATTGCTTCCAATGAATACAGGGGCAGAGGCTGTAGAAACGGCTCTGAAAATTTGTAGAAAATGGGCGTATGAAGTAAAAGGTATTGCTAGTAAAAAAGCCGAAATCATTGTATGCGAAAATAATTTCCACGGTCGTACCACGACCATTATTTCATTTAGTAACGATCCGGTTGCGCGTAAAAACTTTGGTCCATTTACGGATGGATTTATCAAAATTGAATATGACAATCTCGTTGCTTTGGAAGAAGCATTGCAGAATAATCCCAATGTAGCAGGTTTTCTAGTAGAGCCTATTCAAGGTGAAGCGGGTGTTTACGTTCCTAGTGAAGATTACTTGTCGAAAGCAAAAGCCCTTTGTGAAAAATACAATGTCCTTTTTATTGCAGACGAGGTCCAAACAGGTATTGCACGAACAGG
>JBBSOJ010000025.1:0-21136 GCA_038259855.1 Flavobacteriales bacterium | reverse complement strand
ATTCTGTAAAAGCATCTATTGTATCAAAAGGAATAATGACATTCGGATTCAAAAAACGATCGAAATCTTGTTTTACCAAATAAACTGCTTTTCCCGCAGATCCGCTATTATCCGTGCTTTTATGGAGTTCGTAAATATCTAAATCATACGTTTTAGATGATTGGCCAGAGGAGGATTTTTTATTTTTAGTTGAATATGCTGACGTATAATCAAAATCAAAATGGGCATTTACAGAAAGTCCTTGTTTGATGTTTTCTACTTCAACCGAACTGTAATAGGTTATTTTGACAACCCCATCTTCTACTTCTGAAATGTGTATATCATTAATTCCGAAGGTGGCCAACTGTGCACGAAGCGTTTCAATTGCTAATTGGGATTGGTCTTCAGAAACGTCAACATTGCCAAAATTTACCGTGATCTCCTGATTAGGCGAGGAAAATTTATTTTGGCAAATACCAATAACGGTAAGCATACTTATAAGTATACCTATAAACCAATGACGTTTCATGCGCCAAATATAGTGTTTTTTAAACTTTATAAAATGATATTGCTTTGGTCAATCATCGACTGACAATCTATTTAAATGATGGTATAAAAAAAGCAGCCCAAATGAGCTGCTTTTTATTATTATATGCAATCGATAATATTAGTCCATCAATTCAAAACCTTCTGGAGGTGTCATATCAAATTTCGAGACGTCAACATCTTGCTTTTTAATTTCGGTAACTTCAGTGGTAATTGTCATTTTAGCGCCCATCTGTTCCATAACCATTGTAGAATATAACGGAAAACCAGTGATCTGATCACCAAAGGAACCAGTCATTTGATTCGTTACTGGAATTTTATCTGTGACATAAAGTTCTGCCGTTACTTCTTGACCATCCTTCTTCAACGTCACTAAATATTGCTGGCACTCATAACCCAACACCGTTTTTTTAGCATCTCCTTTAGTAATCGATACATTTTTGGAATCTGCCTCACTCATCTCAATCGATTTCAGCATGTACTTATTGCCTATCATGGGATTTTTCATCATCATTAACATCTGCTTGGAATCAGTGTCAATAATAGTTGTGACATCGCCTGACATCGGGTTTGATAATTCAGATCGCGATTTAGAGTCTTTAAAATAGGTTGTGGTTGACATATCTCCCATCAAGGCCAATTGCGCGTCCATTTCTGGATTATCGCTTGCAATGGTTTGGTTGGAAACTAACATGCCTTCGGTTATAGTGTCCTGCCCAAACATTGTGATGCTTGATGCCACTAAAAAAAGTACCAGTAATTTTTTCATATCATTTTATTTTTTATTTAAAACTCCTTCGCATTTTGAATCCATAGATCCTCACAAAGGGAATTTGATTTGTTTTTTACAATAAATCGTTTGTTTTACGCACACCCTCGGCACTTTCTTTCATATGTGTTTTTTCAGCGTCATTCAGTTCGATTTCCACTATACTCTCAATACCATTTTTTCCAAGGATGACAGGTACCCCGATACAGATATCATTTAGATCATATTCCCCTTCCAATAAAACAGAACAAGGAAACATTTTTTTCTGATCACAGGCAATAGCTTGTACCAAACTACTCACAGCGGCTCCTGGAGCGTACCATGCAGAAGTTCCCAACAATTTGGTCAATGTTGCCCCACCAACTTTAGTGTCTTCCATAACTTGATCAAGTCTGTCTTTGGATAAAAATTCAGATACCGGGACGCTGTTTCTTGTCGCCAAACGTGTCAACGGAACCATACCAGTATCACTATGACCACCTATGACCATGCCATCAACGTCACTAATTGGAGCCTCTAAAGCTTCAGCCAAACGATATTTGAAACGTGCCGAATCCAAAGCGCCTCCCATTCCGATAATTCTATTTTTAGGAAGATCGGTTGATTTGTGGACCAAATAGGTCATCGTATCCATAGGATTACTCACAACGATGATAATGGTTTCTGGAGAATGCTGTATTAAACTTGATGAGACTGTTTTTACGATGCCTGCGTTAATACCAATTAATTCTTCACGCGTCATACCTGGCTTGCGAGGGATTCCTGATGTAATAACACAAACATGACTATCAGCAGTTTTAGAATAATCGTTAGTCACACCTGTGATTTTTGTATCAAAACCATTTAGAGAGGCGGTCTGCATCAAATCCATTGCTTTACCTTCTGCAAAGCCCTCCTTAATATCCAACAAGACCACTTCACTTGCAAAATTTTTGATGGCGATATATTCTGCGCAACTTGCCCCTACGGCTCCTGCTCCAACTACTGTAATTTTCATGTGTTTGTATTTAAATTATTAATTGATTGTGTCACAAATTTAACACTTTTAAAAGATAAATTATTTAAGATTTTATTAAATCTAAATGGAAAAATTAAATCCGATAGAAGCGCTATCAAATTCAGCTATGGTATAATCTGTATTAATACTGAATATTCCCATTTTCAAATGTGCGCCAACAGTCGCTCTAAATCCCGAAATATTTTGTTCCACTGAAAAAGGGTCAACGACATCTTGAGAGAACAATAATCCATCAGTAACTCTGTAGGTGCCTAACAAATCAGTCGTGGATTTTCCATTTAAATAGCCAACGCCACCGTAAAAGTTGATAATTTTTAACTTTGTACCTACTAATAATTCGAATAACAAGGTGTTTATTTTAGTGTCAATTTGTTGGTTTTCGCCTTCGACATATTGGCCATCCGTAAAATTATAGCTCCCATTAAGATGCGTATAGGCAACTAATCCCGAAATTGCAACTGGCAGTACTTTATCTCCGGGCAGCCATGATGTAAAATCTTGTTGCAGCCCAACACCATAGAAGCCAACCTTGACATCCTCGGCATCTATTTTTGGAAAAAATCTTGCTTTTATTTGAGTTCCTTCAAAAGGTGAAAAACTAGCTTGTAAAAAAGCTGTTGGAATCAAATTGATATTTTCAGAGCTTACTCCTGAAGGAAGCGTAAGGGGCACTTCTTGATTACCAAATATGGGATCATCATAAGTAATAAAAACTGTAATCTCTGGATCATTCTGTCCTAAGGCAGTAGCAACCTTTTTAGAAGAACTGTTATCTGCAAAGCGAATGTTGCCATAATCCGCAACATTCATTTCGAATGATTTCTTTTCATCCTTTATTATCGAAATGTTTCCCATTAATGAGATTTCAAATCCATATTTTTTTGGCACTTTGGCATTATTGAACCAGCCGTTATTGATACCAAAAGCGAGTCCTTCTGATGCAGGCGCGAGATAATCTGTACTAAATTTTTTAGCGTCGCTGATACCAGCCGTTAATAAATCGTTGATGTTTTCTTGAGCATTTACTGAAAAAATGGCAAATGCAAAAAAGAATAGTAGGCTATACTTTTTCATAGGGCTAATTTTTATTATCAATTATTGAAATCTATCAATCAAAACGACAATCTATTATTATCATTGTATCCTAGTCTGTAAATAAGATACGCAAATTTTAATAAAAAAAATGTTTGTCGTTAACGTAATTACATAAAAAAAGGAGCACAAATATGTACTCCTTTTTGTTATTTATACTTTTATTTTTTAAGCATCAATATTAGCGTATATGGCATTTTTTTCAATAAATTCTCTTCTGGGCGGCACCTCATCACCCATCAACATTGAGAACACACGGTCTGCTTCCACCCCATTGTCTATTTGTACCAAACGCAAGGTTCTAAATTCCGGATTCATTGTTGTATCCCACAATTGCTCAGCATTCATCTCACCAAGACCTTTGTAACGCTGAATTCCGGCACTTCCGCCAAAGCTTTCAACGATGGCATCTCGCTCTTTATCACTCCAGGCATATTCTTTCTTTTGACCTTTTTTGACTAAATATAACGGAGGCGTTGCAATATAAATATGCCCATTCTCCACCAATTCCTTCATATATCTAAAAAAGAAGGTCAAGATTAAAGTTGCGATATGGCTACCATCAATATCCGCATCACACATAATCACCACTTTATGATACCGTAATTTTGACAGATTAAGTGCTTTGCTATCTTCTTCGGTACCGATGGTCACCCCTAATGCTGTAAAAATGTTTTTTATCTCCTCATTTTCAAAAACTTTATGAGTCATGGCTTTTTCTACGTTTAAAATCTTACCTCTCAACGGTAAAATTGCTTGAAACGCTCTATCGCGGCCCTGTTTGGCCGTACCACCTGCAGAATCTCCCTCAACTAAAAACACTTCACATTTTGAAGGATCTTGTTCAGAACAATCGCTCAATTTCCCAGGTAAACCACCGAGACTCATGACGTTTTTACGCTGAACCATGTCGCGCGCCTTTTGGGCTGCATGACGTGCTTGCGCTGCTAACATCACTTTTTGCACAATGATTTTAGCATCGTCTGGATGTTCTTCCAAATAGTCAGTCAACATTTCAGAAACGGCTTGACTAACGGATGCGGAAACTTCTCTATTTCCTAATTTAGTTTTTGTCTGACCTTCAAATTGTGGTTCTTGAACCTTCACCGAAATAATGGCCGTCAATCCTTCACGGAAATCATCCCCTGCTATTTCGAATTTCACATTTTTAAGCATTCCAGACTCGTCAGCATACTTTTTAAGGGTGTGCGTTAAACCACGACGGAATCCCGATAAGTGAGTTCCACCTTCGTGGGTGTTGATATTGTTTACATAGGAATGGAGATTTTCAGCATATGATGTGTTATACACCATGGCAACCTCAACCGGAACACCATTCTTTTCTCCTTCAAATGCGATCACATCTTTCATGATCGGCTCTCTATTGCCATCCAAGAATCGGATAAACTCTTTCAAACCTTCTTCTGAATGGAACGTCTCACCTTCAAACTCACCGTCATCTTTTTTGTGACGTCTGTCAATCAAATGAATTGTAATCCCTTTATTTAAATATGCCAATTCGCGCAATCTGCTTGCCAGCGTATCATAACTATATTCAACAGTTTGCGTAAAGATGGTTTCATCTGGCTTAAACGTTACTGTAGTACCACGCTTGTCAGTCTCACCAATTTGCTTAACAGGATACATCGCTTTACCACGCTCGTATTCTTGCTCGTATATTTTCCCGTCTCTGAATACAGTGGCTCGTAAATGTTCTGAAAGTGCATTAACACAACTCACACCAACACCATGTAATCCACCAGAAACTTTATAGGAATCTTTGTCAAATTTTCCACCTGCGCCAATTTTGGTCATGACAACCTGTAATGCAGACACCCCTTCTTTTTTGTGAATATCCACAGGGATTCCACGACCATCATCTTCAGTTGTGATGGAATTATCCTCATTCATTATCACTGTAATATTATTACAATGACCCGCCAAAGCCTCATCGATGGAGTTATCTACAACTTCATACACCAAATGGTGAAGTCCACGCGTCCCAACATCACCAATATACATCGATGGACGCATCCGCACGTGCTCCATCCCCTCTAATGCCTGGATGCTGTCTGCCGAATAATTATGCTTGTTAAACTCTTCTTTAGGTTCGCTCATATTAGTTTCTATTATATACCGTTAAAATTAATTACAATCCATAATTTGTAAACGATGCCGTTTCCCAAATAGTGGAATGTTTTCGTTCTTAATATTATTTTTTTGAATTGTGTCCATAAAAAAAATGACACTGGTCAGTATCATTTTTTGGATACTTACAAAGATACGAAACTATACCGCCTTTTGAAAGTTTTTTATCGATTGGAGCTCAAAATTATCAACATATGTTGATTACGCGAAAGTGGCTTAAATGAGTTGAAAATCGTCTTAAAATGGAAATCGTCTTTTTTACATGATGTTTAAAAATGCCAAAAACCTCAAAATCTCTGTAGTGCAGGATTTTGAGGTTTTCATTAATTCCAAATATGACATAATTATGCCTTTACATATGCATCAGCGTGTACTTTTGCCACCGCTCTGCCCGATGGATCATTCATGTTTTTAAAACTTTCATCCCATTCCAAAGCAATTTTAGTACTGCATGCTACCGAAGCTTCTTGTGGCACACACAAAGCGGCGGCATCACTTGGAAAATGCCCATTGAAGATTGAGCGGTAATAAAATTCTTCTTTACTTGTAGGGGTCTGTAACGGGAATTTATATTTAGCATTCGCCAATTGTTCGTCGCTAACCTCAATTGCCACTACTTCCTTTAAGGTGTCAATCCAACTGTAACCAACCCCGTCACTGAATTGCTCTTTTTGACGCCAAGCAACACTTGCTGGCAGCATGTCTTCAAAAGCCTTTCTAACGACCCATTTTTCCATACGTTCGCCATTGATCATTTTATCTTGCGGATTGATGCGCATGGCAACATCCATGAATTCCTTATCTAAAAATGGCACACGACCTTCAATACCCCAAGCTGCGAGACTCTTATTTGCACGAAGACAATCGTACATATGTAATTTGCTTAATTTTCGAACGGTTTCTTCATGAAATTCTTTGGCATTTGGCGCTTTATGAAAATACAGGTAACCACCAAATAATTCGTCAGCACCTTCACCGGATAGTACCATTTTTATGCCCATCGATTTTATAACACGTGCCATCAAATACATAGGTGTACTAGCACGAATAGTAGTAACATCATATGTTTCTAAATTATAAATTACATCCTTGATGGCGTCCAAACCTTCTTGAATCGTGAATTTTATTTCATGATGAACTGTGCCGATATGATCCGCAACCTTTCTAGCAGCAGCCAAATCTGGAGACCCTTCCAAACCAACTGAAAAACTGTGAAGTTGTGGATACCAAGCTGTTTGTGTATCATCTGATTCGATACGTTTTTCAGCATATTTTTTGGCGATGGCAGAAGTCACAGACGAATCCAATCCTCCCGAAAGCAGTACGCCATAAGGTACATCACTCATCAATTGCCTGTGAACCGCAGCCTCTAGTGCAATTTTTATCGCTTTTATGCTGGTTTCATTGTCTTTTACAGCTTCATAGTCTGTCCAATCCCGTTTGTACCATTGAACGAACTTTCCATCTTTGCTGCTCATATAGTGCCCTGGCGGAAACAATTCTATTTTTGTGCAATAGCCTTCTAGTGCTTTCAATTCGGATGCGACGTAAAATGTTCCGTCTTGATCCCATCCAATATATAAAGGGATAATTCCCATGTGGTCACGCGCGATGAAATACTCATCTTTTTCCACATCATAGATCGCAAATCCGAAAATACCGTTCATTTCATCAATAAAATCGGCACCTTTTTCTTGATACAATGCCAAAATTACTTCACAATCACTTTCAGTTTGAAATTTATAATTAGGAAATTGCTTTCTTAAGTCGCGGTGGTTATATATTTCACCATTCGCAGCTAATATCAATTTCTTATCTTCACTCAACAAAGGCTGTTTTCCAGAAGCAGGGTCAACGATAGCCAACCGTTCGTGAGCCATGATGGCATTCTCATTATTATATATTCCGCTCCAATCTGGTCCACGATGACGGATTATTTTCGCCATTTCCAATAATTGAGGTCTTAAATCTTCAGCCTTTTGTTTTAAATCGAAAGCACATACAATTCCACACATACCTATTATTCTTTTGTTTTAAATTTTAATTACATTATAAACTCATGGCAAATATGCCATAAGTAATTAAATTATAAAACTTAATTAGGTTATTTAGTTCTAATTTATAACTATATAATTCATATTGATGACAAATAGAAATCTATATTCTAAATTTTTGATGATTATTTTTTAAATGTAAATGTTATCCTAAATTTTCGACATAAGGATCACATTTCAGAGAAAAAAAAGTAATTTAGAAATCTAAAAAATTAATTTATGAAAACCAGAAACACATTTAAACTTATTGCACTTTCATTTATATTGCTTGTGTCAGTCAATATTCAAGCACAAGATTTTCCTGATTTGGATAAAAGCCCGATGGATGCAGCAACATTTCCAGGCAATTACAAAATTTCTGATAAGAAGATAAAAGTGGTCTACAGCCGACCTCAATTAAATGGACGTGAACTTTCAAAATTAGCACCAAATGATGAAGTTTGGAGAACAGGCGCTAATGAAGCACCGGAGATCACCCTTTACGCTGATATGATGCTAGGAACCACGAAAGTAAAAGCTGGCACATATGCTTTGTTTACAATCCCGGGAGAAAAAGAATGGACTGTTATACTAAGTAAGGACTTAAACACTTGGGGATCTTACTCCTATAAAAAAGGCAGTGATGTGGCACGGTTGAAAGTTCCAGCACAAAAAACAAAAAAACCAATAGAATCTTTTTCAATTGTGTTTGATGAAGCTAAAGACGGAGCTACCATGTATATGGGCTGGGGTGATGTCATGATCGCTGTGCCGTTTACGAAATAAGTCGACAGTAAATAGTAAATAGTAAAATAAAAAAATTCCTGAAGTTTCTTCTTCAGGAATTTTTTTTTAAACAATGAGGATCTCTTATTTGTATCCTTCAGTGAATTTTAATACTGGAAACTGAATTTAAGGAATATTTAAATATTTATGTGTTTGCAAGGACACTTTCCATTTAGGATTGGCCATAACGTAATCCACAATTTCAGGAACTACTTTATCGCGCTTGCTCCATTCTGGTTGTAAGTAAAGGATGCAGTCTTTATTAACTTTGGAAGCTTGTTCTTCAGCAAAACGAAAATCATCTTTGTTGTAGACGATGACTTTTAATTCGTTGGCGTTGTCATAAACTTCCTGCGTTGGTAATTTTAATTTTTTAGGGGATAGACAGATCCAATCCCAAGTCCCTGTCAGTTGGTAAGCTCCAGAAGTTTCGATATGAACCTGCAGTCCTTTTGCCTTCAATTGCGATGTCAATTCTGTCATGTCCCACATTAACGGTTCTCCACCGGTCACTACAATTGTATCACTATGTTTTGCTGCGTTTTCAACAATCTTTACAGTATCAGTAGGCGGGTGCAGGTCTGCATTCCAACTTTCCTTTACATCACACCAATGGCAGCCAACATCACAACCGCCAACTCTAATAAAATAAGCAGCTGTTCCTTTGTGAAAGCCCTCACCTTGTATGGTGTAAAACTCTTCCATCAAAGGCAACATTAGGCCTTTATCAATTAAGTCTTGAATCTCTTTTTTCATAAGTCTGCAAAGATAGGAAAGAGTCTTCAGTTGGGAGTCTTCAGTTAGCAATTTTTAAAAATATCATCATAATAATTTAACAGAAGCTCAAAGATTGAAGCTTAAGAATTTTCAAGTTTAAAGGTGTTTGTGCTTCCATCCTCTTGCCTTTTCCGTTTATTGTTGACAATATTTTCTCTCGCATTCATTATAGAATGGTATTTTTATGAAAATTTAAAAGTTATGGACAAACACGAGCAATTCCTAAATCAGATCACGGAAGGCTATCAGTTCAAAGGAGAATTTATAACGTTGGGGTCGGCCATGTTGGACGGCAAGACCATCACAAATGCCTTTGTGAAGATCCCGCTAAAAACCTTAAACCGTCACGGTCTCATCGCTGGTGCCACCGGTACTGGCAAAACAAAAACGCTTCAGGTATTGGCGGAAAATCTATCTGACAAAGGAATCCCCGTACTTTTGATGGACATTAAGGGTGATTTGAGCGGATTGGCCGAACCAAGTCCCGGACATGCAAAAATTGACGAACGACACGCTCAAATAGGATTACCTTTTGAAGGCAAAAAATTTCCTGTTGAAGTTTTGACGCTCTCTGAACAAAACGGTGTCCGATTGCGAGCCACAGTCAGTGAATTTGGACCTGTGCTATTATCACGCATCTTGGATTTGTCTGATGTCCAATCTGGCATTGTCGCCGTTATTTTTAAATATTGTGATGACAACAAAATGCCTCTTCTCGATTTAAAGGATTTCAAAAAAATTCTGCAGTTTGCTACTCAAGAAGGTAAAGATGAATTTGAAGAACAATACGGACGTGTCTCAACGGCGTCAACAGGGGCCATTTTGAGAAAAGTAGTGGAGCTTGAGCAGCAAGGTGCCGACTTGTTTTTTGGAGAAACCTCATTTGAGGTGAACGACTTACTGCGAATCGATGCCAATGGTCGAGGTTACATCAACATTTTACGGCTCACAGACATTCAAGATAGACCCAAACTATTCTCTACATTTATGTTAAGCCTTTTGGCTGAAATATATGCTACCTTCCCAGAACAGGGAGATTCCGAACGCCCTGAATTAATTCTGTTTATTGATGAAGCGCATTTGATATTCAACGAAGCTTCGAAAGCGCTTCTGAATCAGATTGAAAGCATTGTAAAACTCATCCGTAGTAAAGGTGTTGGAATTTACTTTGTAACCCAAAATCCGACAGATGTACCCGAAGCGGTTTTAGGTCAATTAGGCCTTAAAGTACAGCATGCGTTGCGAGCATTTACAGCCAACGATCGAAAGGCCATAAAATTAACAGCTCAAAACTATCCTGAAACTGATTATTATGACACGGTTAGCGTCCTCACATCTCTTGGAACTGGTGAAGCGCTGGTTTCAGCTCTTGATGAGAAAGGCAGACCGACACCTTTAGCCGCTACGATGATGCGAGCGCCCATGAGCCGAATGGATATACTTACGGACGCTGAACTACAGTCACTGTTAAATCAATCGAACTTGGTGAAAAAGTATAACCAAACGATTGATAGGGAAAGTGCCTACGAAATGCTCAATGAAAAAATTCGTGTTGCTGAAGCAGACGAAGCAAAAGAAAAGGCACGAGAAGAACAAGAACGAATCGAAAAAGCCGAATATAAAGGGAGAGCCACCTCAACACGGCGTCGAAGCTCAGCTGCCAATCCTATTCTCAAAGTATTGACAAGCGCTACCTTTATTCGAAGTGTCTTTGGTATTTTAAATAAAATGATCAAAAAATAATACAAGCCTAAAGTTGAATCTAAATCTCAAACAGTAAATGAAAACATATGCCTTTTTTCTCATTGCAATTATTATGACAACCACAAGTTGTACGAAAGAAACAGATCCGTTTGCAATCCAAAAAAATCGTATTGGCTTTTTAAATGATTCCACTCAAGTTAAAGACTTAAAATCAACCTTCCCTAATGACTCCATTGTAAATTATAAAGGTGATGCCAGATTTCGAATTCCGATGAATAGAGTTGAAATTTACGAGACCTCCGGAAATCTTTTAATGACTTTAACGCCGAGAATCATGTCAGATTCCACATCGACTATCAATACCATTCAAATTAAGGATATGCGTTACAAAACCGACAAAGGCATTTCAACGGCAAGCGTATTTAAAGACATTCAAAAGGCTTATAAAATTTCAAAAATCGATAACCTCATTAATACCGTTGTTATTTCTGTAAATGAAATTGATGCACAATTTGCTATAGATAAAGCTGAACTACCTGCCTATTTGAGATACGACATGAATACGAGAATTGAAGCTTCTCAAATTCCTGATGCCGCCAAGATTAAATATTTCTTTATCAATTGGAATTAAAACGAAATTAGTAAAATAGAATTTCAAACAAAGTTAAAAGGTCTAATCAGACGCTAATGAATAAATTTATCTCAAAATTACTGGTAACCATCGCCAGACAGCGTGTAAAACGCGCAAACCCGTCTGCATCCGGAAGTAAGCGTGAGGTTATACCAATAGTTAGAATCCTTCAAGTTGAACTTGCACATTCCATTAAGGAATACGTGTTCATTGCCATTGGTATTTTTTCAGCTGGTTTTGGATTAAACGGATTTCTTTTACCTAATGACTTTATCGATGGAGGGGCTACAGGCGTTTCATTATTACTAGTGAATTTGACCGAACTGCCACTGGGAATTCTATTGATTGCGGTTAACATACCCTTCGTTATATTAGGAGCACGCACCATCAATCGAAAATTTGCATTTAGGAGCATTATCGCTATCTCATGTTTGGCAATAGTCGTCCATTTTATTCATTACCCAACCGTGACTGATGACAAGTTACTGATAGCAGTTTTTGGAGGCTTCTTTTTAGGTCTGGGAATTGGAATGTCGATGCGAGGTGGTGGTGTTATAGATGGAACAGAGGTTTTAGCGATCTATTTAAGCCGTAAGTTGTCTGTCACCATTGGTGATGTCCTCCTACTTATAAATATCGTCATTTTCTCTTTTGGTGCTTACGTACTTTCTATAGAAACCGCACTTTACGCCATATTGACGTATCTTGCGGCTGCCAAAACCGTTGATTTTGTGGTTGATGGTGTCGAAGAATATATGGGCGTCACCATTATTTCCGAAAAACATGAAGCCATTAGGACCATGATTGTTGAAAACTTAAGACGCGCATGTACCATCTATGCCGGCAAAGGAGGTTATGGCAAACGTGGCGACAGCTATGATAAGGATATTATTTTTACCGTCATCACCCGTCTCGAAATGGCAAAACTCGAAACTGAAATTGATAAAATAGATAAAAATGCATTCATCATCATGGGCAATGTAAAAGATTTAAGAGGCGGTATGATCAAGAAGAAACCCATGAAATAATTTCGCATCATGACATTTATATGTTAGGTTTCAAGAATAGAAAATTAAGAAATTAGATTAATAGCAAATCAATATTATTGTGGCAAATAAAAATTACAGTTTACAGCAATCACCATTTGTAGTCCCCACTACGGATGGTAAGATCATTAAAGAACATTTTGGCCTGGCAAGTGATGGCAATTCACAAATAAGTATAGCACACATGGTGGCGCCAGCCGGTTGGAGCGAACCCTATCAAACGCCCGAATTTGACGAATACACATTTATAATAAGTGGCAAAAAACAGTTTATAATTGATGATGAAACGATTGTTTTAGAAGCTGGTCAATCCATCAAAATCAATAAAAACACCAGAGTGCAATATTCGAATCCATTTACTGTCGCTTGTATTTATGTGGCCATCTGTTTACCAGCATTCTCGATAGATAGCGTTAATCGTGAAGATGCATGAAACAGTTTTTTATAAAATCTGTAGGTGGATATTATAATCTTGTGAGCTATCTTTCTAAAAAGTTTGCGGCAAATAAAGCGATTTATTTATTTTCCACACCGAGGAAGGGACGCAAGTTTAACGAGTTGCAACGCGATTTCTTCGATACGGCATTTCAAGAAGAATTGAAATACGACGGAAACAAAATCATGACTTATCGCTGGCTCGGCAAAAAATCAACGATCCTTTTGGCTCATGGTTGGGAGAGCAATTCCTATCGCTGGAAAAATTTGATTTTGGAGCTAAAGCGAAAAGGACATAACATCATTGCTCTTGATGCTCCAGCACACGGAAAATCGGGCAGCAGTATATTCAATGCCATTCTGTATTCAGAATTTATTCATGTAGTGGCTAATCGATTTGAACCCGAAATCATTATCGGTCATTCTGTGGGTGGCATGTCTGCTGTATTTTGCATGAAAAAATACCAGTTGCCCTACGTTAAAAAAATAGTTTTATTGGGCTCTCCTTCAGAATTTACGGGTGTCTTAAAACGCTATACCGACATGCTTGGTTACAATCAACGTATCACAGAACAAATAGATCTGACCATTATTGAACGTTTCGGTCAAAAACCAGAAAGTTTTTCAACCGCAAGATTTGTAAAATCTCTTGATGTACAAGGATTGATCATACATGATGAGTTGGATGGCATCATTCCTTATAACGATGCCGTTATGATTAAAGAAAGTTTTAAAGACAGCACTTTAATTACAACACAAGGTCTGGGACATTCTTTAAATGATGCATCTGTTGCCCATCATATATACGAATTTATAGAAACCTAAATTATCAGAACGTAGAATTTAAACTACATAAGTTTATTGACTAACTTTGCCCTTTAAACTCTATGTCAATTGGAAGATCAACTCAAACGAATCAATAAATTTTTAAGTGAGGTAGGTTACTGCTCTCGTAGGGAAGCCGACAAACTTATTGATGCTGGCCGTGTGACCATCAATGGAACCGTCCCAGAAATGGGCACAAAAATCTCCCCTTCTGACAAAGTTCATGTGGATGGTGAATTGATTATCGATTCAAAAGAGACGTTTGTATACTTAGCTTTCAACAAACCTGTTGGCATTGTCTGTACGACAGATACGCGCGTTGAGAAGGATAACATCATTGAGTTTATAAATTACAAGAAACGCATTTTCCCAATTGGTCGTTTAGATAAAGCAAGTGAAGGTCTTATTCTTTTGACTGATGATGGCGATATCGTCAATAAAATCCTGCGTGCGAGCAATAATCACGAAAAAGAATATGTCGTTAGGGTCGATAAACCAATTTCTCAAACGTTTGTAGAACGCATGTCCAACGGCGTTCCTATTCTCGATAAGATCACAAAAAAATGCGAAGTCACAAAATTGAGTTCACATGAATTCAAAATTATTTTAACACAAGGATTGAACCGTCAGATTCGTCGTATGTGCGAATATCTAGATTATGAAGTTGAGACTTTAAAGCGTGTCAGGATCATGAATATCGAACTCAACATTCCTGTTGGTGACTATCGCGAATTGACGTCTGATGAATTTAAAAAACTGAATGAATTGTTGGAAGATTCCACTAAACATTTTAATGCCACTCAACCTCCAAAGGAGAAAAAAATCAGATCTTTCAAAAAACGATAAGTCAATTAAATCATTGCTTATTTTCCTAAATCACTCTCATTTTTAGCTTGATACAATTTGAATTCTTTATGGATTCAAGATTATCTGATTGAAGCAGTCATATGTCGAATTAATTCTTATTTTTATCCAAACCAAACTTATATCTATGATACGAATATTAGCACTTATATTAACTGTCGGCGGAATGATTGCACTCATTTTAGGTGTACTTGGTATTTTTGGAAACAACATTGTATCCTTAAGTCCATGGGCACTCGCTATTTTAGGAGCTGTTTTTTTTATATCTGGTGTTTCGATGCTAAAATACCGTAAAGACGATCCGGCTTAACACACGTTTTTATGTCCACAATTTCACCTTTTCATATCGCCATTCCTGTTCATAATCTTAACGAATGTCGTATTTTTTATAGAGATGTTCTAAATTTCGACGAAGGTCGGAGCAGCGATCATTGGGTAGACTTCAATTTCTTCGGCCATCAATTGGTCATTCACTATAAGCCAAGGTCGGAAGAATCCATTCATTCGAACGAGGTTGATGGCAAAGATGTCCCCGTGCCTCATTATGGCGTGGTGTTGCCATGGGAAACATTCCACACGTTCGCCAATGAGTTAAAAAGAAAAAATATACAGTTCATTATTGAACCTTACGTCCGTTTTGAAGGATTGGTTGGGGAACAAGCCACCATGTTTTTCAAAGATCCAGCAGGAAATGCGTTAGAGTTTAAAGCATTTATGGATATGGGTCAATTATTTGCCAAATAATTTGATTTGGCTATCCGTTTTTCTGCATAAAATGGTAGATATATCAACGCAAAATATGGGACTAAAATAAGTTGTGCTACGATAATATAATATGGCCACTCTCCAAAATAATCAAGCAACGTGGCCGACTTCGGTTTTTCATTCAAATAAAAATAGTTGGAGTCTAAAGCTGAATTAATGATAACCATCATAATGACATATAATTGTAGTGCCAATATTGATTTAAATATACTTTTGAATTTAGGTCGCATGCCATATACAAACGTTGCATAAAAAATAATCGTCAAAAGTCCTAGATGTACCACCCAATAACGAATGTAGTCAAATGCAGGGAATCCTTCTGAAATATCGGGTGTAATCACACCTTGTAACGTCCCTGCAATTATCCAAAATAACAAAATCTCATACATCCAATACGACCGATACCATGTAAATATTGGGATGAGCAACGCCATAAAACTGCAGAGATATAATGGCAGGTCCGTCTTTACATCATATATAACTGTGCTGATAACATAGCCATGAAAGAGAACAACGGTAAAAGAGACCAAACACCCCAACATCATAAATGTTTTATGCTGTTGTAATTCGGAATTTTTATTCTTTGAATAGGATATAAAAACGACCGCAAACAAAGCCGCCATCAAAATAGGAACCCAATGTTCCAAACTTCCGATGGCGACTCTTTCTATAAAAATATGATGGATTCTCACATTGCAATATAACAATTGTTACATCACATTTGACGCTCTCTTGCCAATAGGGTGTTTTTTAACAGCATGGCGATCGTCATAGGGCCAACACCACCTGGTACTGGCGTGATATAACTTGCCTTTTTACTAACGTTCTCAAAATCGACATCTCCTGTAATATAATAGCCTTTTTCACTATCGTCCGCGACTCTGGTAATACCAACATCAATAATCACCACATCATCTTTGACCATTTCCGCTTTTAAGAAATTGGGAACACCTAGAGCTGAAATAATGATGTCTGCTTGTGAAGTGATTTGAGTGATATTTTTTGTGTGGCTATGGGTTAATGTAACTGTCGAATTTCCTGGAAAGCCTTTTCTACCCATCAATATACTCATTGGGCGACCAACGATATGACTTCTGCCTATGACAACCGTATGCTTTCCTTTGGTGTCCACACCATATCTATCCAATAATTCCAGAATACCAAAAGGTGTAGCGGGAATAAATGTGGACATATCCAAAGCCATTTTACCAAAATTCATCGGATGGAATCCATCCACATCTTTATCAGGATTAACAGCTAAAAGTACTTGTTGCGTGTTTATTTGTTTCGGGAGCGGCAATTGAATAATAAAACCATCGATATCAGGATTCATATTAAGTTCCTCAATTTTATCCAATAATTCGATTTCGCTTGTGGTATTTGGCATCCGAACCATTGTAGAATCAAAGCCAACCCGTTCACAAGCCTTTACTTTACTTGCTACGTAGGTCAAACTTGCGCCGTCGTTACCAACAATAATGGCTGCTAAATGAGGTACTTTCTCCCCTTTGGCTTTCATCCGTTTGACTTGTTCGGTAATTTCATTTTTAATGTCGTTGCTTACTTTTTTTCCATCTAAAATTATCATAATTTGAAGTTGTCAGTCGCAGTCGCAGTTTTCAGTTTGATTCTTGAAATAAAATCATTTAGAATTCACTCCGAATTTATCTGGGTTATTAATCATATAATTTATCAACTTTCCTATTTCCAGTGACTTAATATTTAAATTTTGAAATGTGGAATCATCTATATAGTTTATAGCCAAATCAAATTCTAACCATGTAAAGGTTTCTGAATTCTCTGCGTCAGCATCGGTAAGTTTACTTACGAAGTGTCGAGGATATAATCTCTTTCGATAAGATTCAGAAATCTTGGCTGTCACAGATCGTGAACTTCTTCTTATTTGATCTGTCAATGAATATGTTTCATCTTTTGGAAAGCCTTTTGAAATTTCAAAAATATCCATAGCTAAATCAAATAATTTCTGATAAGCTAATAATTTTTTGAAATCCATATATACTATTTAATTGAGCCTAAACTGAAAACTGCGACTGAAAACTTATCAGCGCATTCCCTTCATAGCTTGCATCATCGCTTTTCCTTTTCCACCTTGCATCATTTTCATCATTTTACTCATTTGGTCAAATTGCTTTAGTAATTGGTTGACCTGTTGTACCGATGTTCCGCTTCCTTTACCAATTCGCTTTTTACGACTGGCATTGATTACTGATGGATTGGTGCGTTCCTCAACCGTCATGGAGTGAATGATGGCTTCGATTCCTTTGAAAGCATCGTCATCAATGTCCACATCTTTCATCATTTTTCCAGCGCCAGGAATCATTCCGATAAGGTCTTTCATATTCCCCATCTTTTTAATTTGCTGAATCTGGCTTAAAAAATCATCGAAACCAAATTGATTTTTGGCGATTTTCTTTTGAAGTTTTCGTGCTTCCTCTTCGTCATATTGGTCTTGTGCGCGTTCCACCAACGAAATGACATCACCCATTCCAAGGATTCTATCTGCCATACGAGACGGATAAAAGACGTCAATCGCTTCCATCTTTTCGCCTGTACCAATGAATTTGATGGGCTTGTTGACAACAGATTTAATCGAAATGGCTGCTCCACCTCTGGTATCACCATCTAATTTGGTTAAGATTACACCATCAAAATTCAAGATGTCATTGAAGGCTTTAGCAGTGTTCACAGCATCCTGACCTGTCATGGAATCGACCACAAATAAGGTTTCTTGTGGTTGAATGACTTTATGGATATTTGAAATTTCCGCCATCATGGCTTCATCAACCGCTAAACGACCCGCGGTATCGATTATCACAACATTGTATCCTTTTTCTTTTGCATACGCGATACCAGCTTTTGAAATGGCCACAGGGTCATTATTGCCTCTATCACTGAATACCTCAACACCTATCTGGTCTCCTACAACATGCAATTGGTCGATTGCCGCTGGACGATACACATCACAGGCCACCAATAACGGATTTTTAGATTTTTTGGTTTTAAGATAATTGGCAAGTTTACCAGAAAACGTTGTTTTACCAGATCCTTGCAAACCTGACATTAAAATAACACTCGGATTACCAGAAAGATTAATCCCTTCCGCATCACCGCCCATCAGTTCGGTCAACTCGTCTTTTACGAGTTTTACCATCAATTGGCCTGGCTGTAAACTAGTCAAAACATTTTGACCAAGTGCTTTTTCCTTAACGGTTGTGGTAAAATCTTTCGCAATCTTAAAGTTGACATCGGCATCTAACAATGCTCTCCTTACTTCTTTTAAAGTTTCGGCAACGTTGACTTCTGTAATGCTTCCATGCCCTTTGAGGACGTGAAGCGCTTTATCTAACTTTTCACTTAAATTATTGAACATATTCTTTAGTCTTCAGTATACAGTCGGCAGTTTTCAGTCTCATTAGTTATGGTGAGAGTTTGACCGTATTAAATCAAGCAGCAAATTTAAGGATTTGAAGTGTATTAATAAAGTGTATCTAAAATAATCATTTAAAAAGAGTTAAAAATAATGCACGCTGTATTCTCTCAATCAATCGAAGTTGACACGTTGAAGTGGTATCTCTCTGAGATGGTTTATTCCTTAATTAATTATTACAGTCTATGAATTAACAAAACTTTCTAAAATCCATCAAAGTGTTATGACTCATTTTATATGTGACGGTGCTGGAAACGCATGGTAAATTCTTCCTTTCTTTTATATCATTTTATTGATTGCTAATTTGGAGACATTAACAAAAAAAAGACCATCTTTCGATGGTCTCTTTCAATTTAATCAAGGGTCAAATCAATAGGCTAATCCAAAATTAATTTATGAGATGCAGAACCGCTTTCTGTACTTATATTTATGATGTACATTCCAGTAGACATTCCAGTAATATCAAGATTATTAACACCGTTTCCAATGTTTACTTTCTTAACTAATCTACCAGTAATCGATATAATCTGAACTTCAATTTTTCCAGCTATATTATCAGCAATAGAAATATTGAATTGTCCTTTTGTAGGATTCGGGAAGATTTTCACATCTGATAAGGCATTGAATTCTGTAATGGATAATACCACTTGAGATTCATAAGCACCGATATCTCTTGAAGCACCAAACACAGCTTGCCCTATTTGATCATCAAAATTATCTCCAGGCGCACCGGCATCAAAGGCTGGAGAACCAGCTAACAATTGGTGTGTTAAAGTTGTACCACCATTATCTTGCAATGGTCCGGCCATAGGATCAACACCTTCCAAATCATTTGCTTGAGGCGTAAAGACGTTTAAGTCATCAGCACCAATTAAGTTATAATCGTTTGAAGCTATCGTTCCTGACACATCCGTTCCTGATGCTGCTGTATTTAATGCAACGATCGTATTTTTTAACGACACACTATTCACAGCATCAATACCACCACCAGTCGCAGCAGTATTAAGCGCTACAGTCACAGCATTTAAGTCAAGACTTGCACCGTTATTAGTAAATCCTCCACCAGAAATGGTTGCCGTATTTCCTGAAATCGTACTTGTCATCACTGTTGTGATAGACCCTGTATTGTTATAAATGGCTCCACCTTCTCCTGCGGTGTTATCATAAAGAGCAGAATTTGTTACAGTCATTGTAGTTCCACCTTGGTTCCAAAGTCCACCACCTTCATTGGCAGCTTCGTTTCCGAAAATACTGCTTGTTGTGACGTTGATTGTTCCTGACATTCCTGTTACGTGGAAACCACCACCATTACCTGGCGCTGGCGTTCCTGCTATTCCATTCACGTCATTATTTGACATTGTAGAATTATTGAAGTCTAAAGTGCCATCAATCAATTCAATTGCTCCACCAGCTCTATTAGCTGAATTTGAATCAAAAGTTGAGTTAGAAACTGTTACCGCTCCTGTAGTACTTAACAGTCCACCACCAGAAGCAGATGCTCCAGTTGATGAGTTATTAGAAACAACGGTACCGTTCACAACATTAAGTGTTCCTCCATTGTTAAAGATACCAGCTCCACCTTGATTAGCGGCAGCTCCTATTGCTGTATTAGCATCAATCAAAACGCCATCTACAGTCATGACTCCAGTGCCATTCCATAATCCACCACCTTCACGTCCGGCAGAATTACCATTCACAGTTCCACCAGTAATTGCGAAATCCTGTGCACCTGAAATATGTAAACCACCACCATTACCTGGAGCGGCTACTGCTGGAGAAACTCCTGCATTGTTATTGTTCAAAGCCGTGTTAGTTAAAGTTGAAGTACCTGATCCGGCAACAACTTCAATTCCACCACCTGCTCTGTTCGCTCTGTTTCCAGAAATGAATGAATCGTCAGCACTGAAGCTTGCGTCAGCATCTACCAAGATACCACCACCAGAACCTGCAGTTCCGTCAGCGATGTTGTTGGAGACTGTTGCTCCGTTTACAAGATTTACTGTTCCGCCGTTAAGTGCGTAGATGCCTCCACCACCATTGTCAGCACCTGCTCCACTTGCAGTGTTGCCGTCAATTGTAGTTGCATCAACAGTCATCGTACCTGTACCATTCCATAATCCACCACCTTCAGAGGCAGCAGTGTTCATGCTCACTGTTCCACCGGTAACGTTGATCGCGCTGTTTCCACTGACGTGAAGACCACCACCGTTCCCTGGGGCACCCATTCCTGTCACGACACCTGTATCGTTAGAATCCAAATTCACGTCGGT
>JBBSOJ010000024.1:0-21630 GCA_038259855.1 Flavobacteriales bacterium | reverse complement strand
TTCGGAACGACTACAGCGGCAGACGTATTGGGAATCGTAAGTACCAACAATCTATGTGCTGCTTTAGATGCTGCGGGAGCTCCAATCACGGTATTGGAAGAATGTACTGCAGATGCGGGTACAATCACTGCAGATGCTACGCCAGTAGCTTTGCCAACTGGAGGAACGGTTACCATAAGCGCCACGCCAGATGGCAACAGCGTTGTACCGACAGATTATGACGTCACCTACGTTCTAACGTCTGGTTCTAGTCTTATTATAGAAGATGCAGGAGCTGCACCAAGTTTCGTTGTGGATACTGCCGGTGACTATATCATTCACACACTGATTGCGGAAACCACTGACAGTACAGATCCGAACTTTTTGGATTTAAGCGTAGTTGTTTTTGGAACGACTACGGCTGCAGATGTCCTAGGAATCGTTGGTACAAATAATTTATGTGCTGATTTAGATGCGGTAGGAGCTCCAATAATTGTGGAACCAGCTTTAAGTGTCGATGGACTAAATAAATTAGCTTTTACATACTTCCCAAATCCGGTGAAGAATGAGTTGAGTCTAAGAGCTCAAAGTACGATTCAGAACATCGCAATCTTTAACATGTTAGGACAAGAAGTTTTAAGAACGGCTCCTAATGCTTTAGAAAGCAATGTGGATATGAACGTCTTTCAGACGGGTGCTTACTTTGTTAAAGTGACTATCAATGATATTACAGAAACTATTAGAGTGATTAAAGAATAGTACTTCAATAAATTCACTCTGTATTCAGTACTCAAAAGCCACCAATTTGGTGGCTTTTGTATTTTCCTTTAGTTACATTTGTAAGTGTATGAATCCCTTGAAATTTTCATTTATAATTCCTGTGTTCAATAGGCCGGACGAGATTGATGAACTTTTGGAAAGTATCGTCAGACTAAAAACCATCTCAAGATTTGAGGTGATTGTGGTTGAGGATGGCTCTACGATATCCTGCAAAGATATTGTGGAATCGTATATTTCTCAATTGGATATAGTCTATTACAGAAAAGAAAACTCGGGGCCGGGAGCATCAAGAAATTATGGTATGAGCAAAGCGAAAGGTACCTATTTTATTATTTTGGACTCTGACTGCCTATTGCCAAATACCTATTTGGAAACTGTTGAACAAAATTTAGCGTTGCGTTATGTTGATTGTTTTGGGGGGCCAGATGCGGCGCATCCTTCATTTTCAAACCTCCAAAAGGCCATTAATTTTGCGATGACATCTTTTATATCAACAGGAGGGATCCGAGGAGGAAAACAAAGTGCAAAACAGTTTCAGCCACGAAGTTTTAATATGGGACTTTCCAAAAAGGCCTTCATAGCTTCACAAGGATTTGGAACCATTCATCCTGGTGAAGATCCGGATTTAGCCATTCGATTGCGAAAATTAGGATTTAATACCGCTCTGTTTGCAGAGGCGTTTGTATACCATAAGCGGCGGATCTCATGGTTAAAATTCTATCAGCAAGTCTATAAATTTGGAATGGTTCGACCAATATTAAATCAATGGCATCCAGAAACAGATCGACTTATTTTTTGGCTACCAAGCTTTTTTAGTATTGGGCTTATCATGGCCATATTATGTTTGATTATTGATTTTAATTTATTTTTAATCCTATATGGGCTTTATATGGGTTTAGCGCTTATAGTTGCTGTTGTTTCGACAAAAAATATAGTGATCTCCATACTTTCGGTTGCTGCTATTTTTATACAGTTCTTCGGCTATGGCTATGGCTTTTTGAAATCAACATTGACACTAAAAATATCAAAAGAGTCTCCAGAAGCTTTATTCCCAAATTTATTTTTCAAACATGCTAAATAACCTTAAAAACAAATTATTCAAATCGATAAAAAGTAAAAAGCTGAATGTTTTTCTATTCTTTTTAGTGCTCTCATTTTTGTTTTTGGTGGTCACCAAACTTTCGAAGATCTACACAGAAACGATCACATTTCATATCAAATATGAAAACGTGCCAATACAGCATAGTATAAATACAGATGTAGATTCAATTGTAAAGGTAAAGGTTAGGACATACGGATTTAATTTGCTTCCTCATAATTTCTATAGACATACTATTCTTGTGAACTTTAACAAAGAGGTTCGAAAAAACGGTCAAAATTATATATGGAAGTCAGAGCGCGGTTTTTCAAAAATAGAAGATCAATTAGGGCCAAAATTTGAAGTGATTTCGATTGAACCAGATTCTTTGAACTTTCCTTACGAAGTGATGACCGTAAAAAAAGTTCCTATTAAATTCGATCGCGACATCACCTTTGCGTCTGGGTATGATGTTCTCAATACGATTGACATTAATCCTGACTCGATAAACGTAATAGGGCCTAAAAAAAGTGTTGAAAAAATAAAACATGTTAAAACCGATAAACTTATTTTAAAAGACCTCAATGAAACCTTTAAGAAACAAGTGAAAATTGTTTTAGACCCTTCGATCGAAAATATAAAATTAAGCGAAAACAATACCGTTGTAAGTGCAATTGTCACAAAATTCACGGAAGGTACTTTTGAGGTCCCAATTACGATTATCAACCTACCAGCAAATGTTAAAATAAATTATTTCCCGAAAACCATACCCGTATCTTATTACGTAAGTCTTGAAAATTATAACGCAATCAAAGTCTTGGATTTTAAAATCATCTGCGACTATGAAAAGGTTAAGAATGATGAGCGAACTTATTTTTCACCTCAGCTAATAGAAAAACCTGACCTTGTGAAAAGTGCAAAAATGAAACAGAATAAAATTGATTTTATAATTACGGAATGATTGTAGTCGGACTGACAGGTGGGATTGGAAGTGGGAAATCGACGGTTGCGGCCATGTTTAATTCTTTAGGCATTCCTATATACATTGCGGATAAGGAAGCAAAACGGCTCATGAAAACCTCGAAAATCATCAAACGTGAGTTGACAGCCTTATTTGGAATTGATGCTTATGTAAATGACGAGTTGAACAGATCGTTTATCGCTTCAAAAATATATAGCAATGGCGTCCTTTTGGAAAAAATGAATGCTATCATTCATCCAAAAGTAGCTAAAGATTTTAGTAATTGGTTACAGAAGCAGTCCGCTCCTTACATTATCAAGGAGGCTGCCATTATTTTTGAACATCAAAAAGAAGCAAATTATAATAAGATTATTATGGTCACAGCTTCAGTTGAAGAGCGTATTAAAAGAGTGAAGGCGAGGGATCATACGACAGAAGAGAAAATACGAGACATTATGAATAATCAGCTTTCTGATGAAGAGAAAATTAAGAAGTCCGATTATGTCATCGAGAATAATGACCTCGAAGATACTAAAAAGCAAGTCTTGGAAATTCACGAAAGAATCCTTCGAACGATCCAACTCTGATGGCGTTTTGAAATTTTGTTAACGTAAGGTTAAAGACAAGTTGCCATAAATGTTAAAATGTTAAATTTGGTCAATGGGCAAAAAGCTTTTCATTATGTTAATTGTGTTAATGAGTTTTTCGCTTATTGGTATCATTTTCGTGCAAGTTTATTTTATCAATAATAGCCTACAAAACGAAAAAAACCAATTCACACTCAACGCAAAACGTTCCTTGAGTTTTGTTTCTGATGCTATCGAAAACAAAGAGTTTTTTAGGTTTTCAGAGAAGATGTACCGAATGATTGCAAGTGGTACTGTGGCAGATTCTACAGCCTTTAGTATTCTAACCATTACTACAGAAGACACCAATCAGACTATTACTTACAGAAATGGAGTATTGGAAGAAAGCTATAAAGTGCCCTCTTTGTTTCTTGACATAGGTTTGGATAGTGTGAGTATAAGTCGGACGTCTAACCAACGTGAAACCACCATATATGACAAAAATCCTTTAGAAGGAAATTTAAATATTTCTTCTGAAAAGAAAAATTTTGAGTTCAGTAAGCTTTCAGAGCTCGATAAAAAACGATTTGAAACAACGTACAGGGATCAATTTAAGAATTATCCCATCTATAAGCGTGTATCTGAAAAAGATGTTGAGGCCATGCTGAAAAAGCAACTTCATGATGACGGTATCGATACTGATTTTGAATTTGCTATTTATGATAAAGATTTGGCAACCAAGGTTCAATCAGATAATTTTGAATTTATTAAGGATATAACTTACGGTGTACCACTTTTTTTAGATAATCATAATGAAAGTAATTACAAGTTGTATGTCAACTTCCCAGATAGAAATAAATTTTTATTTAGGAACATTATGGGAATGACGATTTTATCAATCGTATTTACTGCTATCATTATCATTACGTTTGGTAGTGCACTGCACCAATTGATTCAACAACGCCAGATTTCACAGATCAAGACAGATTTTATCAATAATATGACTCATGAATTCAAAACGCCTATTGCAACCATCAATTTGGCTTTGGATTCCATAAAAAATCCAAAGATCATCAATGATCAAGAAAAGGTCATGAGATATCTCAAAATGATTAAGGACGAAAATAAACGGATGCACGCTCAAGTTGAGAATGTTTTGAGAATTTCAAAACTTGAAAAAAATGAACTAAACATCAGTAAGGACAGGGTTGAATTGCACGAATTGATCGAAGATGCCATTACCCATGTTGAGTTGATCGTTGAGGATCGTCAAGGGTATATGAAGATGCATTTGGAGGCTGAAAAATACACGGTATTGGCTAATGAAACGCATTTTACCAATGTCATCGTCAATATTTTGGATAATGCCATCAAATATTCTGACGATGCACCCAAAATTGATATCTACACGGAAAATGTTGGGACCAATATTTTATTGAAAATTTCTGATCAAGGAAATGGGATGTCAAAACAAGTTCAAAAGAATATATTCGAAAAATTTTATAGAGAACATTCAGGTAATGTACATAATATAAAAGGTCATGGATTGGGTTTAGCCTACGTTAAGCGAATGATCGAAGATCATCAAGGACATATATCTGTAGAAAGCGAAAAAGGAAAAGGTAGTACCTTTACAATTAAACTACCATTAATATCTTAGTTATGGAAGAGCAAAACAAAAAAATTCTATTAGTTGAAGACGATCCAAATTTCGGAACTGTCTTAAAAGATTATTTGGCAATGAATGATTACGATGTTGTTCATGCAAAGAATGGTATGGAGGGGTTTGAAAAATTCAAGAAAGATGATTATGACCTGTGCATTTTAGATGTCATGATGCCATATAAGGACGGATTTACATTAGCTAAAGAAATTAGAGAAAAGAATGCCGACGTGCCAATTATTTTTCTTACAGCTAAAGCGATGAAAGAAGATGTATTGAAAGGATACAAAGTCGGGGCTGATGATTATCTCAACAAACCTTTTGATAGCGAAGTGCTGCTGATGAAGATTAAAGCCATTATGCAACGTAAGGCGACGGATGTGGTGGCTGATAGTAAGCAATTCGAATTTAAGATTGGGGGCTTTGAACTCAATTCAAAACTTCGTTTTCTTAAGTACAACGGTGGCGAAGCAGTGAAATTGTCTCCAAAAGAAAATGAATTGCTGCGTTTGTTAGCTCTGCATGAAAATGATTTAATGCCGAGAGAATTGGCCTTGACAAAAATCTGGAGAGACGATAATTATTTTACTTCAAGAAGTATGGACGTCTATATTGCCAAATTACGAAAGTATCTTAAACTCGATGAGAATGTAGAAATTTTGAACATTCACGGTGAAGGATTCCGATTGGTGGTAAATCAAAATTCTTAATTACAGAAAATGTATTAATAAAAAAAGCCTATCGCAATGATAGGCTTTTGTGTTTTTAAAAAGTTTAAGCGTATTAGATAACTTTTACGTTTACCGCGTTCAATCCTTTTTTACCTTCTGTCAATTCGAATTCTACATCATCTCCTTCGCGAATCTCATCGATTAAACCAGAAATGTGTACAAAATGTTCTTTGTTGTTTCCTTCTTCAGTAATGAAACCAAATCCTTTAGCGTCGTTGAAGAATTTTACTGTACCTTTATTCATAATAAATATTAAAAAAATTAATTAGATGCAAATGTAGTATTTATTAATCATAATACCGATTATTTTGTTTTTAATTTGAATTTTTTAGTATAAATTTTATAATCCAATTATAATCGCAACTGTTTCTCAATACTACTAATGATATTTGATAGGTCATCACTACTATCAAACCATAGCGTACTTTCATTTCTTTTAAACCAAGTCAATTGACGTTTTGCAAAGCGTCGTGTATTTTTTTTAATTTCTGATACCGCAAAATCGAGTGTCCATTCACCCTCGAGATACTTAAATAGTTCTTTGTATCCAACTGTGTTTAGCGCATTGAGGTGCTGGTGTTTTTTCAAAGCCTTTACTTCGCCTAGTAAACCATCCTCCAGCATAGTATCTACTCGTTTATTGATGCGTTCATAGATTTTGTCTCTGTCTGCCGTGAGGCCAATGGAAATGGTTTTGAAAGGTCTGATTTTTTTATTATCCTTCAAATAGGAACTGTACGGTTTGGATGTTCCTAAACTTATTTCCAGGGCTCGCATAACGCGATGCGGGTTATCTAATGCTATGGTTTTATAAGAAGTTTGATCCAATTGACGCAATTGCTCCTGAAGATGGATCAATCCATGCGTTTCAAGGTCATTATTCAAAGATATCCGAATACTCGGACTGACTTCGGGGAAATAATCCAAACCATGAACGACCGCATCGACATAAAGGCCAGAACCACCAACCATTATTGCTATGCTTTTAGTCGAAAATAAGGTATCCAACAACGCCAAGGCTTCTTTTTCGAAGGCTCCTACATTATAGTTGTCCTCAATGGATTTATGATGTATAAAATGATGTTTGGCTTGAGATAATTCAACTTTTGAAGGTGCAGCGGTACCTATTTGCATCTCATTAAAAAACTGTCTAGAATCTGCAGAAATGATGTCCGTATCAAACTGCTTTGCTAAAAGGATGCTCAATTTAGTCTTTCCGATAGCGGTAGGACCAACAATGCTTATAAGATAGTTGTTCTTCGGCATGCCTACGAAATATCCTCCATAACATGACCGCATTTGTAACAATATTTCGCATTGTCTTTGTGCCCGCTCGCAGAACAGCTAGGACACGATTGAGAATTGAGATGTACGATAGGTTGTTTTGAATCTTTTTGGTCTACTTTACCTTGCGCAGAATATTCGGCGGATACAATACCTGTTGGGACAGCGATGATGCCGTAACCCACAATCATAATGATGGCCGCCAGAAATTGTCCAAATGGTGTTACGGGCGCAATGTCTCCAAATCCTACAGTGGTTAAGGTTACGATACACCAATAAACGCTCACAGGGATACTGCTGAATCCGCTGGCTTCACCTTCTACTAAATACATTAAGGTTCCAAAAATGATACAGAGAATGAGAACAGCAAATAAGAATACCATTATTTTTGCCCGGCTTGCTTTCAAGGCATTCGCTAGCATATTGGAGGCTCCTAGATAACGTGCCAACTTCAAAACTCTAAAGATCCGTAGCAACCTCAAGGCTCTCAGTGCAACCAATGTATGCGCTCCGATAAAAAAGATGGACAGATATTTCGGGATTGTGGACAAAAAATCGATTACACCATAAAAACTAAATATATATTTCCAAGGTTTCTTAACGGAGATAATGCGTGCGATATATTCAGCGGTGAATAAAATGGTAATGATCCATTCTGATATATTAAGAAAATCATGATATTTAATATCAAAACCTCTTATACTTTCAAGCATGACAAGCGCAATACTGGCAATAATGGCTACCAGAAGGATAACATCAAATAATTTTCCTGCTGGTGTATCAGCTTCATAAATTATTTCGTGAAGCTTGGCTTTCCAATTGTTATGAGGTGCTTTGTGTTGCATGATTCTCAAAAGTACTAAACATTCACGTTCTAAATGTTGGAATTCAATTCAATTATTTTAATTCGGTTGTTTTTGCGCAGATATGCTTGGATAACATGATGAGTGTCTTTATGATTTTCCATAGAAGTAATCACATTTTTCAATACTTCCAATTTTGTGATTTGGTGATTAAGGTTATAAAAACCTAAACCTGTAAAAATACCGTTTTCAATAAGGATAACGCTCCTTTCATCAATGTCCCGGCCACGATCAACAATGGCAAGGTTTTTCATTTCAAAGCTATACGTATCAATTACTTCCTGAACACGTTGATTATAATCGACTGCGACTTCCTCTTGAATGCAAGCACCAAGGCATTCATTCAAATCGTATTTAAAACAACTTCCTTTTGTATCGTACAGGTTGGTTAATTTCTGACAAAGCTTGAATTGTTCAATAGTTTTAAACAGAAAATTTCTTCCGCTTTGCATGTTGTTGAAGGTGGTAATGTGCTGCTTTTCTTTGTTAATTTTCTGTATGTTAAGGATGAGATAGCCATTCTTATCCATCGTATGATACAGACCATAAGAAATTGATGACCGTTTTAAAGATCTATTATGAACAGGTTTATTTTTAGTTAATTCTTCATTTTCCTTCAGCATGGCCACCAATTCATTTCCTGTCAGCTCGTACGTCACTGCAGCCACCTGAGATTGGATTTTTTTTGATATGCCATCAGTTCCCGTAAAATGTTGGTTGACGCGACTTTTAATATTCTTGCTCTTACCTAGGTAAATGATCGTTCCTTGTGTATTATGAATGTAATAGATACCAGTCGTGGAAGGGAGCTCGCTGATGATCGATTTTAAATTGGGCTCTAACTTGTATTTTGGTTCCGACTTTATGGTTTCTTGGATAATGGTTTTTTCAAGATCTTTTGCCAAAATCATTTTGAATAACTTTACAGTAGCCAAAGCATCGCCCGAAGCTCTGTGCCTATCGCTTACCGGAATGCCAAGTGATCTTGTGAGTTTTCCCAAACTATAGGACTCTTGCTCGGGCATTAATTGTTTTGCCAGCTCAACAGTGCACAAACTTTTTCGTTTATAATCGAAACCCAAGCGATTGAACTCTGTTCGTAGGATGCGATAATCGAATTCAGAGTTATGGGCTACAATAATGCAATCTTCAGTAATTTCAACAATCCGTTTGGCCACTTCGTAAAATTTTGGTGCAGTCTGTAGCATTTTACTGTTAATGCCTGTTAGATTGACCACAAAAGGCTGAATCTCACGTTCTGGATTCACAAGGCTGATAAATTGATCAATAACTGTATGGCCGTCGAATTTGTAAATGGCGATTTCTGTGATGCCTTCTTCATTAAACTTGCCTCCAGTGGTTTCTATGTCGAGTATTGCGTAGATAGTGTTGTAGTTTGAATTTTTATTGATATGATTTGGGACTCAATGTTTGAAAAGCACTGTAATTCACTTTGATTGGATAAGTTTAATCATAATTACGTTCTCCAAAAATAGTACTTCCTATCCGGATCATCGTACTTCCGCCAGCAACAGCTAGTGGATAGTCGCCACTCATACCCATGCTGACAGTCTGCAAATCGCAGTTGGACGCATTTAATGTTTTCAACGTTTCAAAGGTAGTTTTTAATACCGAAAATTCTGAACTTACTTGGGATTCGTTATCTGTGTAACTTGCCATACCCATGACGCCGGTGATGCGCACATTTGATAATTTTGAAAATTCTTCAGATTGAAGTAATGTTACAGTGTCATCTGGCGACAAACCGAATTTTGAATCTTCTTCTGCAATTTTAACCTGTAGCAAACAATTAATGGTTCTTTTATATTTTTTTGCCTGTTTGTTAATCTCTTTAAGTAATTTTAAACTATCAACGCCATGAATCAAAGACACATATTCGGCCATATATTTTACTTTATTCCGCTGAACGTGCCCGATCATATGCCACTCAATATCTTTTGGCATTTCCTCAAACTTTTCAGTCATTTCCTGAATTTTGTTCTCACCGAACACGCGTTGGCCAGCGTGGTAAGCTTCCATAAGATCAGATACTGGTTTTGTTTTGGACACGGCGACGAGCGTTACAGAATCTGGAATTGATTGTCGTATATCTTGGATATTTTTCTCTATTGACATTGCAAAGTTTTAAATTTTAAAATTCATAAATTGTGACACCACTGCGTAGTTTCGGTTCGATGAAGGTACTTTTGGGAGGCATTTTTAGGCCATCGTCAGCAATTTGTTTCATCTCATCCATATTCACAGGAATCATACCAAAACCAACAGCATAGTTGCCAGTGTCTATCGCATCCTTCATTGTAACGACATCTTTTTTACCATTTATGTATGAAATTCTTTGATCATTGCGAAGATCTTGAATTCCCAAAACAGGTCTTAAGATGGTCTCATATAAAATCTGTGAATCTAAAGCATCTAGCGAAGTTTTCATTTCATACCCCGACTTTCTCAAATACAATGAATAAAAATCTCCATCCAAATACATACTAAAATGATGTTTTTTTGAAGGTTTATAAAGCATTTTTCCTCTATTTTCTATGCGATATAAGGTATCTAATTGAATTAAAAACTCCTCTTTTGTCAATCCATTTAAATCTTTGACAACACGATTGAATTCATGCACTTTCAAATCGGATTCAGGGAGAAGATAACTCATGAAAAAATTATAGTGTTCGTCACCTTTATGTTCTGGGTTGGTTGACTTTAAGTCCTTGTAAAGCAAATAGGACGACGCCGAGCGATGATGTCCATCAGCAATATAGATGGTTTTCATATTGTCAAATTCGAGCCTTATTCTTTCGATAATTTCTAGATCATCAACTTTCCATAGGTAATGGGTGTCTCTATAGGTGGTGGTGAACTCAAATTCGGCACGGCTCGATTGTGTATCCTCAATAATTTGTGCAATCACCTTATTATCAGGATAGGTTAGTAGCACAGGCTCTGCGTTGAACCCTACTGTTTTCAAGTAGTCTTTGAAAATAATCTCGCGATGTTCAATCGTATCTTCATGCTTTTTTATGATGTCATCTTCATAGTCTTTGGCACTGGCGGCAGCGACAATTCCATTGAAAACCTGTTTTTCCCTATCCACAATTTTATAAACATAGAAACTGGGTAAATCATCTTGTATGAAAATACCATCTTCGATAAATTCAAGATAACGGTTTCGTACCAAATTATAACGTGCTTCTCCAGAAATCTCTTTATCGTACTTATAGCCAGGATTTACAATATGCAAAAACGAAAAAGGATTGTCACGCAAGCGAGATTCCAGCTGGTCTTTGGTATAGCTTTGATACGATCGAGCGGCAACCAAACTTACTTTGTCGCGTGTAGGCCTTACCGCCTTAAAAGGAATTATTTTGGCCATAGGTCATGTTTTCGGATTTTTTATGCAAATTGTTTCGATACATGTTCTGCTTTGGGACTTTTGGAATAATCATAGAATCCTTCACCTGATTTTACGCCTAATTTTCCGGCACGTACCATATTGACTAAAAGTGGGGAAGGAGCGTACTTTGGATTTTTAAAACCTTCGTACATGACGTTTAAAATGGAAAGGCACACATCTAGTCCAATAAAATCTGCTAATTGTAATGGTCCCATCGGATGCGCCATACCGAGTTTCATGACTGTATCAATCTCTTCAACTCCTGCTACATTGTTGTAAAGCGTCTCAACGGACTCATTGATCATTGGCATTAGAATACGATTGGCTACAAAACCGGGATAATCGTTGACCTCGGTAGGAGTTTTGCCGAGTGTCTTCGACAATTCCATGATTGTTTCTGTTACTTCATCACTCGTGTTATAGCCTCTAATAATTTCCACCAATTTCATGATGGGCACCGGATTCATAAAATGCATCCCAATGACCAGTTCGGGGCGAGAAGTTACAGCGGCAATTTGCGTTATTGAGATTGAAGACGTATTAGAAGCCAAAATCGTGTGTTCAGGACACACCTCATCTAACTGTTTGAAGATTTTCAATTTGAGCTCCAAATTTTCTGTAGCAGCTTCAACTACCAATTCTGCATGTTTCACCCCTTCAGCAATATCTGTGTAGGTCGTGATATTATGTAAGGTCTCATCTTTCTGTTCATTCGTAATGCGTTCTTTTGAAACCATTCGATCGAGGTTTTTAGTGATGGTCTCCAGTCCTTTTTTCAACGAAGCGTCACTAATGTCAATCAATTGAACCTTAAATCCGCTTTGCGCAAAGGTGTGTGCAATGCCATTTCCCATGGTGCCTGCTCCGATTACTGCAATATTTTTCATAAGCTTGTCCCTAATCTTTCTCAAGAAAGTGTATTGAGGGTATTTTAATAGTTAATTATATATGTAATATTCGTCCATTCTGAATTATATAATCTTTAAATTAAAAATGGATCTTGTTTTTTAAAACTGATCGATGATCATATTGGCGACTCGAAGGGCCTCTGTACCATCATGAAGGGTGACGATGGGCGTTGTATCATTATTGATAGCATCGGCAAAAGTTTCAAGTTCATCTAAAATCGCATTGTTGGTTGATACTTCCGGATTATCAAAATAGATTTGCTTTTTGGTGCCTTCAGCATTTTGCAAAATCATATCAAAATCTCCAGGTTGTTCAGGCGCATCCTTCATCTTAACCACTTCGCATTTTTTTTCTAGAAAATCAACCGAGATGTAGGCATCCTTTTGGAAAAAGCGTGTTTTACGCATGTTTTTTAAGGAAATTCGACTTGCTGTTAAGTTGGCGACGCATCCATTTACGAATTCTATACGAGCATTAGCAATATCCGGTGTATCGCTGATAACCGAAACACCACTCGCTGAAATTTGCTTCACTTTACTATTTACAACACTCAAAATGATATCGATATCATGAATCATCAAATCCAGCACAACAGGCACATCGGTTCCTCTGGGGTTGAATTCTGCCAGGCGATGCGTTTCAATAAACATCGGATTCGTGATTTGGTCTTTAACAGCCTTGAAGGCAGGGTTAAAACGTTCTACATGCCCAACTTGACCCTTAACTTTATGTTCTGCGACCAACGTTCGGATTGTTTCGGCTTCCTCGACGGTATTTGTAATTGGTTTCTCGATAAAAATATGTTTGCCTTTGGTGATAGCCAGTCGAGCGCACTCATAATGGGATAACGTAGGTGTGACGATGTCAATAACATCAACAGCATCAATAAGGTCGTCAATCGATTTAAAAAAAGTATAGCCAAATTCTGCTGACACTTTTTGTGCATTTTCCTCGTCAGCATCATGAAATCCAACCAATTCATATTTTTCAGATTGTTTGAGCAATCTCAAATGAATTTTTCCCAAGTGACCGGCACCAAGAACTCCTACTTTTATCATTATTGGACGTTTTTAACAAAAATAGAGTTTTTGAGACACAATAAAACAAAAGAAAACATAAAAATATGGGTTCTTAAAGGAATTGAAGCGTCCATGATCCTTCAACTATTGACAGGATCTTTGGTTGCTGATTGATCCCGTAAATAAGCAAACAACTCTCAATAATCCTTGTGTCATCTTTGAGTTTGAATTAATTTAGCGAAAACTACCAAACCACTTGAAAGATACATTTAAACATAAAGGCTTGCGTCAGCAACTCGTTGAGATTGTAAAAAATAAAGGCATCACTGATGTAAATGTCCTAAAAGCCATTGGGAAAATTCCAAGGCATTTGTTCATGGATTCCAGTTTTTTAGACCACGCCTATCAGGATAAAGCGTTTCCAATCGCAGCGGACCAAACCATCTCACAGCCGTTTACCGTCGCTTTTCAAACTGAATTATTGCAATTAGAAGATGGGTTTAAGGTTTTGGAAATTGGCACTGGTAGTGGCTATCAAACCGCTGTACTATGTGAATTAGGTGCGAAGGTCTACAGTATTGAGCGGCAATTTGAACTTTTTAAGCTTACCAGTAAATTCTTGCCCAAATTAAACTATCGACCAAAGAAATTGATTTTTGGTGATGGATACAAAGGCCTTAAAGAGGAGGCGCCCTTCGATGGTATCATAGTTACTGCTGGTGCACCCTTCGTGCCAAAACCATTGTTGAGTCAACTTAAAATTGGTGGTCGATTAGTCATCCCAGTTGGGGATAAAACTCAAATCATGACCATGTTTATACGAAATGGACCAAAAGATTTCGAAAAGCATGAATATGGAGAATTTCGATTTGTCCCGTTACTCGAGGATAAAAATTGAATAAGCTTTTTATAAAGATGATGATTTCAATAAGAATACAATTAAATTCCAAATTTGTAAGGTTTTTACGTTTTTTTTAAGATAAATTTAGGATTTTCATTTTTTTAATGTATGTTTAACCAAACCATAAAATCAATTAATTAGATGAGAAAATTTTTATTATTATCATTGACAGCTTTATTTTTAACGAGTTGCGGAGCGGTAGGTTATGTATCAACGCCTTCGGAATATGTAACTGCTGGTAAAGAGGTTACTGTTATCAAAAAAAACACAAACGTTTTGGGATTTAATCCAATGGATGCTCAAAAAACAGCAAGAGAGGCTCTAAAAGAATTAGAGGGTAAATGTTCAACGGGTGTTACTAATGTAACGACTACTGTTTCTGGAACATCCTTCATTTTGTTTTTTGAAAAATTGCAGATTACTGGAAACTGTAAATAGTTTACAGTTTGGTAATCAAAAGAAATGGTCTCAACATTTTGAGGCCATTTTGTTACCAATCTTACTAATTGTATTCCTCAATCCAAACTATAGAATTTGACCTAGCAACTAATGTCAAACTAATTTAGAGATCAAAAAACTATCAATTAAATCTTCCGGATGGGATGTTTTGGGTATTGAGAAACTAAACCAGTTTTTCAATTGCTGATCGTAACCTGTCTTGTTCAAATAGGCATTCAGGGCATTATTTAAGCCTTTCGTATATTTTGTATGATCTGCACCTGCTGCATCTTCGTGATATAAGTCATTCTGAGCGAAACCTTTAAAATCTGGTCCTGTAATTTTTATACCAAAGGATTCCGGATTCTGACCGATCGGACTATGGATGGTGGTTGTAAACAAATGCCAAAACGCGGATTGAATACAGTTGCTTTTAAATAATTGCCTTACCACCTCTAATGAATCGATTGTTTCTTGTTCCGTTTGTGTCGGGAACCCATACATAAGGTAGGCATGAACCATAATATTGGTTTGGGAAAAATTATGGGTAACTCTCGTTACTTGCGCAATATCAACGCCCTTTTTCATTTTGGCAAGCAACCGATCAGATGCGACTTCCAATCCACCAGTTACTGCGATACAGCCTGCTTTTGCCATTAATTGACACAATTCATAATCAAACGTTTTCTCAAATCGGATGTTCGTCCACCATGTGATGGACACCTGTCTCTCCAATAAAGCTATTGAAAGCGCTCGCAGCATTTTTGGTGGTGCCGCTTCATCTACAAAATGAAAACCGGTGATGCCGGTATCCTTAACAATTTTTTCAATTTTATTGACCAAATCCGTAGCGGTAGTGTTTTGATAATTGCCGATATAATCCAAGCTGACGTCACAAAAAGAACATTGTTTCCAATAGCAGCCATGCGAAATTGTCAATTTGTTCCAACGTGCATCGGTCCACATGCGATGCATGGGATTGACAACGTCTAAAAACGAAACATATTTATCAAATGGTAAACCTGAGTAATTAGGCGCTGGCAAATTTTTGTGATGCACAATCGTATTCGGGATTTTGTTTTTGTAAACAACAAGTCCATCCTCTAAAACAAACGTACGCTCGAGATCATCAATTTTGATATCTCCCTGAAGATATTTAACGATTTTCAGCAATGGACCTTCGCCATCATCCAAGGATATAAAATCAATAAACTCAAATATTCTTGGATCTTTGAGTGAACGAAGCTCTGTGTTGCAATAACCGCCACCAAAAGCAATACTGATTTTCGGGAATAATTGTTTAATGAATTGTGAACAGCGCAAAGCAGCGAACAAATTACCTGGAAAAGGAATTGTAAAGCAAACCAAATTTGGTGTTTCAGCTTCTACGTTAGCCATTAGAATGTCCAACATCGTTTCTTCAATAAGTGTCGGCTGATAGTTTAGAAATTCATCAATCTCATCAAAACTACTTGCAGAGGTTGCAATTTGTTCAGCATATTTTGTAAAAGCAAAAAACTCATCGACATTAGCCTGTATAAAATCACCAATTTCTTCGATAAAAAGGGTTGCGTAATGTTTGGCCTTATCAATAATTCCAATATCCCCTTGTTCCCATTGAATATTCTTATTGACATTTATCAAACGATGGCCCAAAGGCAAAAAGCCGCCCTTTAGAATAGTTTGAGCCGTTAGTATATCTTGCTTTTGAAGATAGGCAATTACGGTATCAACCCTCGAGATGTAAAGTGATTGCATCTCAATAACATTTTTAAACCGTTCAATATCATTAATTTCTACTTCTCCGAATACCGAACGTAAAAAATCAGATTTGAAAACGGAGGTAAAAAGCTCAATACTTAAATCACAATGTGCAAACGAAATATCATAGGTTTCCAAAAAGCCTTTTAAGTACGCAGAAGCAGGATACGCTGTATTCAATTGCGTAAAAGGTGGTGTGATAAAAAGTACTTTTGTTTGCATGTTGCAAAGATAGAATTCTCCTTGCGTATTTATATTGTATTCTAGCGTTTTATCTATTAGCCATCAGAATTTTGATCAATTGTTCGAAAGTGAAGACTCACATGAATGAATTCAGAATTTTTTTTGAAAACGTCTGCTGATCATAGAATGCGTGGAGAACCCAAATTCATGCCGAAGTTTCAAACAATTATTGTATAAGAATAAGTAGCTTTGTCAAACTTAACTAGAAGTTCAATGCGCAAGTGATTTGCGCTTTAGAACTATTTATTTACATATAACAGATACAATACCTACAAAAATGCAAACACTTGTTTGGATACAAAACTGGTTCAAAACTCATTGTGATGGTGAATGGGAGCACGGCCATGGCATACAAATAACAACTTTGGGAACGCCAGGATGGGAAGTAGAAGTCGACATTTCAAAAACATCTGTCGCCAATATGCGCCTCAAACAAATACTCAACGAAAAAAGTAAGCATGATTGGTACAGCGTAGAGATAAAAAACCAACGCTTCACTGCGTCGGGCGATTTAGGAAAACTTGAATTTCTATTGGGATTGTTCAAGGAAATGATTGAGAAAATCGAAAACACATAATACTATCGTTGATCCTCGAGCTTTATAAGAAGTTCCTGTAATGCGACTTTTTCTAAACGTCAATACCAAAATTTTAAAAGATTTTTAAGCCAAAAATAAAGGCGTCACTAACAAAGCCACTTTGATAGGATCGCACATAATCTAAACGTAAAAATCTAAATTTTCCCCAACCAATATTGTCAATTCCCACGGTATATTCTTGATATGGCTTATTGTCAGGAGTAGACAGAGCATGTGCGCCCACTATTAAGTTAAAATTAAGTTTGTTGAGCAACGGAATTTTCCCCAAAATGAATCCGTTGAAATCGTGTTCGGCATGAACTTCCAAATACGACTCATTGGTGCTCAACGCATAATACGGAAGATTATTAAAGACATTTAAATAACTTCCGGTACCGATGTTTGTTTGGTTACCATTAAAATGATGATAATCCATAAAGGCTATGTCGTCTCCATTGAAAAACGTACCGCCTTTAAGATTATATTCTAAAGTTCCTTTATCCCTAAAGGTGAAATCTTGAGTGATACTGAATTTTAATTGGTCAAAATTGTAATCTTTTTGAGATGAACCAAATCCTTTTTCATACCCCAAGAACAGTGTGGGATACTTGCTGTTGGGAATATTGAATTTTCCATCAGGATAGCTAAAATAGTCCTGACCAAAGCTGATACGCCCACCAATATCAAATTTCACGATAGTGTGAGTCTCGAAAGGGGCATCAAAATAATTGGTTTCATCTAAAGGGTTATTACTTGTGTATTCCCGATTTTCTTGAGGATACCATACTTGATCGGTTGTATTGAATAATGCTTTGCGGCGGTTGTAACTTAATGTAGAGAACACGCGTAGGCCGTTAAAAGGTTCTACAGAATAGCCGATTTCAGCAAAACCTCTGTCATAAATCTTCAGAAAATTTTGTTCACTAAACAAAGAGAAGGAGGTGTTCACAAGGTTTGCGATAGGCTCACTGGCATTAAATTGTTTGGTTGTGACACCCCCAGAAACGGAAATATATGGACGCTTAATATTATTAAATTTATAAGTTGCTCCCAGTGTACCTCTCAAGCGATCGTCACTAAAACCATAATTCAAAGTGCTATTTATAGAGAGGAAACGTTTGAATTCATCATAATTTTTTCGATAATAGGAATTGATATTGGCATTCCAACCTTGTACGGTGTTAAACGTAACGGTTGAGATTGGAGCGACAATGCCAACATCCCATTTTTCATAGGAATTACTATAGTTATAGCCAGAAATTAAATTTCCTAATTTGAATTTGTTATTCACAGCATCAATGGAATCTTTGTAGGTTTTGGATTCTCTAATGACTTGAATACTATCTTTACGAACATAATCACCAAATTCTTCTTTTGTTAGAGGAACGGGGCGTACTTCTTGCCAAAATGTACTATCCTTTTTATTCGCTTCCATTTCAAATGATAAAATTTCACGGCCGAAATCTTTGCGATTGATGTCTGGATTGAATATGTAATTACTATACACATACGTGAATCGACCATCTCCTTTGATGCCAAAAATCCCATACTCAAAGTCGATGGTTTGCGAAATTTTAGCCCAAATCTTGTCGTCTTCAGAATAACTGAAATCTTGCTGTATCGAAATGATATCTGCGGCAGGAATTCGAGCCTGAATTCCGCTGATGTCCAATTCTAGTGCGTAGATGTTCCATTGATCTTCCACGATATAAATATAGCCCTCAAAGGCAGGATCATTGTTGCGTTTAGGTGTGACTTTGATTTTATTGATCAGATTCCCTTTGTCATCATAAAAAATACCATCCAACTTAAAGCGGTAGTAGGTAAACGCGTTATTGGCAATTGGGGATATAAGTTGGTTGCCAAGTTCTATGGTATTTTCATAAAAATTATAATCGACGTCCACGGCCGTATTAAAGCTGAAACCATTGTCATTACCAGCGACTTTTGAAGCGGAAATCTTTTCTTTCAATTTATCGGGACGCAAAAACTCAATTTTAGAGATGGTTTCGGAAAGATAGATTATACCGCTCCGTGTAGAATCGAGACCACCACCAAGGTCGCCAAGATCTTGACCCATGATTTTTTCAGGAGCATTTTTTATACGAATCAATCCACGCGAATAAAAATCAGCCTTATAGGCATTTATTTTTTCAAGATTATCTTTACGCGAATCAATTGCTTTACGCATTATTTTGTCGGCAGGATTGACATCAGAATTTACTACGACTTCAGTCAATGATATTTCTTCTTCTATCAATTGCACATTCATGACAAATGGAAATTGATCTACAGTGATGGATTTTTTGAGGGTTTTGTAACCTAGATATTGATATACGATGACGTAACTCCCGATCGTGCTTATATTTAGAACATAATCTCCTTCATCATTGGTTGTGGTGCCTGTAAAGGTGTTTTCAATAAAAATGTTAACGGACGGTAATGGCGTGTTTTTATCATCAGTGACTGTTCCTTTGATTTGAGATAAGGAAACCAGCGTCACAAAAAAGAAACTGAAAGATAGGATAGCTTTGGTCATAAATACGGGTGTTTATTGATATAGACGCACTTGTATGACAAATGGTTGCCTATAAGACCAAACATACGCATATTTAGACTGTCATTGAAAAATAGTCAAAAATTCAATTGTAAATTTTCTTGATGCGATCTAAATTACGTTTATTATCGCGGTCCTTTATGGTATCTCGCTTATCGAAGAGTTTCTTTCCTTTCGCCAAAGCGATTTCAAGTTTTGCGAGTCCTCTATCATTGATGAACATGCGGAGTGGGATAATAGCCAATCCTTTTTGCTCAAACGACTTATTCAGGGATTTCAATTCACGCCGATTTAATAAAAGTTTACGTTCTGCTTTTGGTCGATGGTTATAGTAGTTGCCAAATGCATATTCCTCAATCGTCATATTAACAGCAAATAATTCGCCTTTGTCATTAAATTCACAAAAACTTTCAGCAATAGAAGCCTTTCCAGATCTGATGGATTTTATTTCGGTACCCGTCAACACAATACCAGCGGTATAGTTGTCCATGATTTCATAGGCAAAACGTGCTTTTCTGTTGAGTATGTTGATGTTTTTTTGCATGGATGTCAAAGGTAAAAAATTAACTGCAACTTTTAGGTTGCAAACAGAAAGTAATTGATAGTTTTACAAATCAATTTAAAAGTAAATTTATGAGACATCTGATCGTTTTTGTATGTTTAGTAGGCGTTTTCGGTTGTAAGGAGACAACAAAGGCGACTATCGATGCCGACCAACTAGTTGAAGAATCTATTAAAGCTTCGGGCGTCAATACATTGGATGCGTCGCTTCTTGAATTTGATTTTAGAGATTATCATTATGTCGCAACAAGATTGCATGGAAATTTTGAATTGGAGCGTCGTTCAAAGGATTCGCTCCAAACTGTTCGAGATTTTTTAGGTAATCATGGCTTCCAACGGTTTGTAAATGACAGTTTGATAACTGTTTCTGATTCCCTGGCCAAAGTATATTCAGCTTCTGTAAATTCGGTCCATTATTTTTCAGTACTTCCTTACGGACTTGACGGCGAAGCAGTCTATAAAACGTATTTGGATTCTATTGATCTGAATAATCAATCCTACCATAAAATTAAAATTACGTTTGATGAAGTTGGAGGTGGAGAGGATTTTGAGGATGTTTTTGTGTATTGGATCAATAAAAAAACGAAACAGATTGACTATCTAGCTTACTCCTATATGGAAGAAACTGGTGTAGGACTGCGATTTAGGGAAGCTTATAACGAACGTTTTATAGATGGTATCAGATTCGTTGATTATAATAATTTCAAACCGATGGATAGTTCAATTAATTTAGAAGATTTAGACCAATCATTCCTCGAAAATGAATTGCAGTTACTTTCTAAAATAGAATTGAAACATATTAAGGTTAATTAATGGTCAATACTTGATCAAGAATCTGTGATCCTGTTAGGGTTACGATGTAAAGATTTCCGTTATTGGAATCATCGATGTCAACATACTTTTTTTGTTTGATGACGGCATTAACAAAAGCGGGGGTCGTATTGCTGTGACCAACGATTAAGACAGTTTTTCCAATAGTTTCTTTCAAAAAAAGTTCAGGTGCATTTATTATTTTAGGATCGTAAATGACCATGTCCAAATTGTTTTTTTTGGCAGCAGGCCTTCCGGTTTCCAAAGTCCTCTCGTAGTCAGTTGAATACACAGCGTCAAACTTAACTTGCCCTAAAATATCACTCCAAGATTGAGCACGATTCAGTCCCTTCTCGGTTAGTTTTGGATTATTTTCATCTGGATTCGACCTATCTTTTTCTGCATGACGAATAAAATAATAGGTAGTGACATGAATAATTTCCCCTTTTTCAATTTGCGAAAAAATCGTGGAAGTAAACAATAATAAAAGCGCAAATAAAAAGATCTGTTTCATAATTGGAAAGTTTGTTAAGTATT
>JBBSOJ010000023.1:0-21771 GCA_038259855.1 Flavobacteriales bacterium | reverse complement strand
TTCTCTCAAGTTGAACGAATTGAACCACCCCATTGGTGGGTCGGATTTGAGAATCCTGATTTGCAACTGTTGGTGAAACACCCTGATATCAGTACTGCAAAGGTGGAAATATCGTATGAGGGGCTCAGTATAAAAAAAGTAAATAAAGGTGATAGTCCCAATTATATGTTTGTTGATTTAGTAATTGCTGCAGATACAAAGCCAGGAAAATTCGAGATTGTTTTTACCCCAAAAAACGGGAAGCAATTCAAGGAAACTTATGAATTGAAAGGTCGTGAAAAGCCAAGGTCAGAATACATGGGTTTTGATAGTAGTGATGTCATTTATTTGATCACACCTGATAGGTTCTCCAGTGGCGACACCTTGAATGATATAGATCCTAATCTTAAGGAGAATACAATCGATCGTTCCAATGATTATGCGAGGCATGGCGGCGATATCCAAGGGATGATCAATCATTTGGATTATATAGAGGACATGGGTTTCACGGCCATTTGGCCAAGTCCTTTGTTAACGAATGATATGTACAAAGCTTCCTACCACGGGTACGCAATGACTGATTTTTATGAAGTAGATCCTCGATTTGGGACACTGTCTGACTATCGTGAACTGGCAGATAAGTCCAGAGGAAAAGGTATAAAACTGATCATGGATCAGGTTGCTAACCATTGTGGTAGTGAACACTGGTGGATGAAGGATTTACCGTTTAAGGATTGGGTGAATTTTCAAGAGGATTATAAGCAGAACAATGAACTGAAAACGTCCAACCACAGGCGAACGAGTAATCAAGATCTTTATGCTTCAAGTTATGATAGAGAACTTTTGAGCAGCGGATGGTTTGTGGAAACCATGCCAGATTTGAATCAAAAAAATCCGTTCATGGCGCAGTATATCATCCAAAATAGCATTTGGTGGATCGAAACCTTGGGATTAGGAGGCATCAGGCAGGACACGTATCCATATTCCGATAAGCAATTTATGTCAGATTGGGCCGGTGCCATTATGAAAGAATATCCCAATTTTAGTATTGTGGGTGAAGAGTGGAGCTACAATCCTTTACTTATCGGATACTGGCAGCAAGGCGCCAACAACAGAGATGGCTACAACTCCAATTTAAGATCGACCATGGATTTTGCCATGCAAAAATTGATCGTGGATGCATTGAATGAAGAAGAGCAATGGGACAAAGGATTGGTCACAATTTATGAAGGACTTGCCAATGATTTTCATTATGCATCTCCAAAAGACATTATGGGATTTTTGGATAATCATGACATGAGTCGGATTTATACGCAAATGAATGAAAATATTCCGTATACGAAAGCGGCATTGAGCTATTTGCTGGTAATGCCCCGTATTCCACAGATTTACTACGGTACTGAAATATTGATGAATGATACTGCAAAGCCTGGAGATCATGGTCTGATTAGAACGGATTTTCCCGGTGGTTGGCCAAACGATGAGGTCAACGCTTTTACAGGCGATGGCTTATCAGATGAACAGAAAGATATGCAAGAGTTTATCAAGAAATTGAATCGATATAGAAAAAACAGTAAAGCCATACAACAGGGAAAAACAATACATTTTGCACCCGTCAATGGCGTGTACGTTTTATTTAGAATACTTGATGATGAAACCGTTATTCATATCATCAATAAAAATGATACCGCCATTTCTTTAGATGTATCTCGCTATAGTGAGATAGGATTAAAGGGCAGAAAAGTTAGAAATATTATGACCGATGCCGAATTCCAATGGGGAGAAACGCTGATGTTAGATGCAAGAGGAAGTACCATCCTCACTACAAAATGAAATATATACTACACATAGTACTCATACTTTTGTTGGTGTCTTGTAAAGAAGATTCCAAAAAGGAATTGGAGACGATCAAACCGGCTTCCACTAAAAATGTCAAAACTGAAAAGAGCGAAGGCGATTTTGCAGGAGGAACGTTATTACGGATTGAAGATTTTCCATCCAATTACATTCCACCCAGAAAAGTTGATATTTGGTTGCCAGAACACTATTCCGATTCATTGGAATATGCCGTCGTATATATGCATGATGGGCAGATGCTATTTGATAGCCGAATTACTTGGAATGATCAAGAATGGAAAGTCGATGAGGTTTCTATGCAATTAATGAACGATAGCATTACGAGAAATTTTATTGTTGTTGCGCCTTATAATATCAATGAATTGCGCCATAGCGAGTATTTTCCCCAAAAGCCGTTTGAATCGCTTGCAGCGTCTGTTAAAGACTCATTGTTTAAAGAAGCCAAAGAGAATAATTTCAAATTTGATTCGGTTACTTCTGACCGGTATTTAAGTTTTATAGTCAAGGAATTGAAGCCTTATATCGATGCCAATTATTCAGTATTGACAGATCAGAAAAATACGTTCGTCATGGGATCTAGCATGGGAGGATTGATTTCTATGTACGCTATTTGCGAATATCCAAATGTTTTTGGAGGCTCGGCGTCCTTGTCAACCCATTGGCCGGGTGGAAATCCCAATGAAAGTGATTTGTTGGCAGATACATTTTTTGAATACATGAAATCGAACTTACCCTCGTCAAAGGATCATTCCATATATTTTGACTATGGTACCGAAACTATGGATAAGTTCTATCCTAAATATGCTCAAAGAGTCAATCAAATCTTGAAACACAAAGGATATGATCAATCAAATTCTAGAAATTTAGAGTTCAAAGGGGCTGATCATACGGAAATCTCATGGCAAAAACGACTCCATGTGCCCTTAACGTTTTTAATGCAGCGAACTCAATAAAAATACAACGTATGTCACTTGATAATTAAAATATTTAAAGGATACGGTTTTATAAATAATTGAATGAAAATAAGCATCTTTTTATTTTGTTGTCTTCTAGTCACTAGTGGGTTTTCTCAAAATCCTGAACGTGCTTTTATTTCTTTTTCAGAAGATTCCAATCATTTTGAAATCGAAGTATCTGATGGAATCTATCGACTGATTCCCTATGCGGATGCTATTGTAGAAACGACATTTATTCCAAATGGAGAGACCTTCAATCCTTATTCACATGCGGTCGTTTTACAACCAAATGGTTTAAAGTTCAAAGTCACCAATAGGGCTAATGACTTAATGTTGGAGACCGAAGGAATCTCGGTAAACATTCAAAAAAAACCATTTCAAATTTCATATTCCTATAAAGGGAAACCAATCATTTCCGAAAAACTTGGATATGTTAAGAATGATAGTTTAGAAACGATTCAATTCAATCTAAAACAAGAAGAAGTACTTTACGGAGGCGGTGCTAGGGCATTGGGCATGAATCGTAGGGGGAATCGTTTGCAATTGTACAATCGCGCTGACTATGGGTATGCAGACCGATCAGAATTGATGAATTATACGATGCCGATCGTGATGTCCTCTGAACAGTATTTGGTTCATTTTGATAATGTGCCAATCGGTTTTTTGGATCTGGATAGTCAAAAGAATAACACCTTGACCTATGAAACCATTTCTGGCAGAAAAACCTATCAAATTGTAGTGGGCGATTCGTGGGAAGATTTAATCGATACCTATACTGATTTAACAGGGAAGCAGCCGATGCCACCACGCTGGGCCATGGGTAATTTTTCGAGTCGTTTTGGATATCATTCCCAGCAGGAAGTAGAGCATACAGTCCAAAAATTCAGAGATGAAAAGATCCCATTGGACGCTGTGATTATTGATATCTTTTGGTTTGGAAAAGACATTCAAGGTCATATGGGGAATCTTGAATTTTTAAAGGATTCGTTTCCAAATCCCACTCAAATGATAAAGGATTTGAATTCTGATAATGTCAATACCATCTTGGTGACAGAACCATTTGTTTTAACAACATCAAAACGTTGGCAGGAGGCTGTTAATGCAGATGTATTGGCGAAAGACTCCATTGGTAAACCTTTTAAGTTTGATTTTTATTTCGGAAATACCGGACTTATCGACATCTATAATCCGAAAGGAAGGACTTGGTTTTGGAATATTTATAAAGGACTCGCCAAAATAGGTGTTACAGGTATTTGGGGCGATTTAGGCGAACCGGAAGTTCATCCTTCGGCCTTGCGTCATGCCACAGGGACTGCTGATGAAGTGCATAACAGCTATGGACATGATTGGGCACGATTGGTCTATGAAGGATACAAAGCTGATTTTCCCGAACAACGTCCCTTTATTTTGATGAGGGCTGGGTCATCAGGTTCACAACGATTTGGAATGATTCCTTGGTCTGGAGATGTCAGTAGAAGTTGGGGAGGATTAAAGAGTCAATTGGAAATTGCGCTTCAAATGGGAATGCAAGGACTTGGGTATATGCACTCCGATTTGGGAGGGTTCGCCGGAGATAATCTCAATGATGAATTATATACGCGTTGGTTACAATATGGCGTTTTTCAGCCAATTTACCGTCCGCATGCTCAAGAATCGGTTCCTGCCGAACCAGTTTTTAGAGAACCTCGAACAAAAGCGTTGGCAAAAAAATCCATCGAATTAAGATATAGCTTACTGCCTTATAATTATAATTTGGTATTCGAAAACCATCGATTTGGTACACCACTGATGCGACCTTTATTTTTTGAGGATGCTACAGCTGAATTATATTCAAACGCCGCCCAATACTTATGGGGACATGAGTTTTTAATTGTTCCAATTGTTGAAGCAGGACTAAAAGACATAGACGTTTATTTTCCTAAAGGCCACCATTGGTTTGATTTCTACACCGATAAAATATATGAAGGTGGCACGACCCAAACCATCAAAACTCATGACGATTATATACCGACCTACGTAAGGTCTGGAGCATTTTTGCCGATAGCACCTTCAATGCAGAGTACGAAAGAGTATATAGGCAGCACGTTTAATTTACACTATTATTTTGACCCATCAGTTGCTGAAAGTAAAGGACAACTTTATAATGATGACGGTAAAACACCTGATGCCTATAAAGCAGGGATGTATGAATTGTTGCAATTTGAGAGCGCGTATCAAAACACAGAGATCAAACTTGAGCTTACAGCCGACATTGGTAACAATTACAATTCTTCATCAAAACAGCTAAAAATTGTTGTTCATAATATAATTACCCAACCAAAAACGGTAAGCGTCCACGGCAAAAAAGTAAAATCCAATTGGGATTCTTCGAGCAAGCGCTTGACGGTTGCTGTTGATTGGGATACAAATGAGACGTTAGAAATCAACATAAAATTAAGCAAGTGAAAAAGGTTTTATTAGGCATATCAATTCTTGTTGCCACCATCGGGTGCAAAGTAAGCACTGTAGCGAATAAAAATACGGAAGCATCACAGGTGAAGTCACCTTTCGTTTGGGAAGGTGCAAACCTGTATTTTTTATTGACAGATCGGTTCCATAATGGCGATACGTCCAATGATGTTAATTATGATCGGACAGATGAAACTGGGACATTACGAGGTTTTGAAGGTGGGGATATCAAAGGCATCACTCAAAAGATAAACGAGAATTATTTTACAGATTTGGGTGTCAATGCTATTTGGTTGTCACCAATTGTAGAGCAAATTCATGGTGGCACCGATGAGGGTACTGGTTTGAGCTATGCCTTTCACGGTTATTGGACGAGCGATTGGACCGCATTGGACCCTAACTTCGGAACACGGGACGATCTGAAAAACCTTGTCGAAACGGCCCACAAAAAAGGCATCCGTGTAGTTCTTGATGCCGTGATCAATCATACAGGACCCGTAACTGATAAAGATCCTGTGTGGCCGAGCGATTGGGTGCGTACGGATCCTACATGCGATTACAAAACGTATGATTCAACGGTCACTTGTACGTTAGTGGAAAATCTTCCCGACATCAGGACTGAAAGCAATGAAGCGGTCGCTTTACCGCCGCAATTGGTTGAAAAATGGACATCTGAAGGGCGTTATGAAGAAGAAATGGCTGAATTGGATGCGTTTTTTGAGCGTACCGGACATCCGCGCGCACCACGTTTTTATATTATGAAATGGCTCACCGATTATATCACCGATTTTGGTATTGACGGCTATCGCGTCGATACGGTTAAACATACTGAAGCATCGGTTTGGCAAGAGTTTAAAGTAGAATGTGATTATGCCTTTCAACAATACAAAGAAAGCCATCCAGACAAGGTGTTGGATGATACTAATTTTTATCTCGTTGGGGAGGTGTATGGTTATGGAATTTCGTCAGGTAAGGCGTACGACTTGGGCGGAACTACCGTTAATTATTTTGACAAGGCGTTTCAAAGTCTTATAAATTTTGAATTTAAGTGGAACACGCTTCAACAAGATAAGGAAACAATTTTCAAAAACTATTCAGAGGTCCTTCGTACGCAATTCAACGGATATGGTTTACTGAATTATTTGACCTCGCATGATGATGGACAGCCATTCGATCCCAAAAGGGAAAAACCCTTCGAAACCGCCAATGCATTGCTGTTGTCTCCAGGAACGTCTCAAATCTATTATGGGGACGAATCCGCTAGAGCATTGATCATTGAAGGGACGACCGGAGATGCCACCTTAAGATCTTTTATGAATTGGAACGAGATACGCGACAATCAAAACACAAAGGACATCTTATCATATTGGCAAAAGCTTGGCGTATTTAGAAAAAATCATCCGGCCGTCGGTGTTGGAGTCCATCAAATGATATCACAATCTCCCTACGTTTTTTCTCGAAGTTACAATCAAAATAATTACGAGGATGTGGTGGTCATTGGTCTTGATTTGATGAAAGGACCGAACATCATTGATGTTTCTAAAGTATTCAAGGAGGGCGATCAGTTGTATGATGCATTTTCAGACCAGGATGTGACAGTGAAAGATGGCAACATCACTATCGATACCAGTGCAGAAATCATTTTATTAGAGTTAAAGTTACAATAATAAATTCATCAAAGTTCGATATTGAATGGCTTTGAAATTAATAGTAATCGAAAATTAAAACAACTATCATATGAAACAATTCATCTTATCACTGCTGATCGCAAGTTCATTAGTCGCCTGCAAAGACGACAAAAAAGAAGAAATACCGAACGAAACGGTTGAACAGGAAGCTGCAAGTCCTCTTCCTACAATCACCAAAGACATTATTGACACCGCTGTTATTTATGAAGCTAATATTCGTCAATATTCGACTTCTGGACATTTTGATGCTTTTACAAAAGACATACCCCAATTGAAGGAATTGGGCGTTAAAATCATTTGGTTGATGCCGGTGTTTCCAATTAGTGAGACCAAACGCAAAGCGACTGGAGGTGAGAATAGCAAGTTTGCAACTGATTTTCCTGAAGCGGAACAAGAGAAGTATTTAGGAAGTTACTATGCCATATCAGACTTTAAAAAGATTAATCCTGAATTCGGAACGATTGAGGATTTCAGAAATTTGGTAAAAACCGCTCATGATAATGGCATGTTCGTCATTTTAGATTGGGTACCAAATCACACGGGATGGGATCATGTATGGATAGAATCTAACAGTGATTATTACACAAAAGATGCTGAAGGCAACATTATCCATCCGAAAGATACTGACTGGACAGACGTGGCGGACCTAAATTATGATAATAGTGCCATGCGAGAGGAAATGATTGCGAGTATGCAATATTGGATAAATGATGAAGATGTTGATGGTTTTAGATGTGATGTGGCAGGCTCTGTACCGGCAGATTTCTGGGAAGAAGCTATTCCACAATTGCGAGATACCAAAGATATTTTTATGTTGGCAGAGGCTTGGGAGCCAGAATTATTCAAGAACAATCTTTTCGATATGGGCTACGCTTGGGATGGTCATCATATGATGAACAAGATTGCGAAGGGCGAAAAGAGCGCCACGGATTTTTATACTTATTTAGATGAGCGTAATTCAACATACGAATCCAATGATATTTTAATGAATTTTATAACCAACCATGATGAGAATTCTTGGAACGGCACCATTTCAGAACGTATGGGTGAGGCTGCTCCGGCATTGTTGGCTTTGGAGTATATGACTACGGGAATGCCCTTGATTTATTCAGGAATGGAGTATGACCTGAAGCATCGCTTGAAATTCTTCGAAAAAGATTCAATTCCAAAAACAAAAGGACAGATGTGGCCTTTATTACAAAAACTGGGAACTATGAAAAACACCCATCCTGCATTGGCCCAAAGTACTATCGGGGCAGATGTCAAAAGAATCGATACTGCGAATAAAAACATCCTGATGTTCACAAGATCCCATAATGGAAGCGAAGTAACTTACGTTGCTAATTTATCTGGTAAAGAACAATCGTTGAACAAAATGATAACAGGAGAATTTATGGATCTTATGACAGATGAAAAGGTCTCAATTAAGGACTCCAAAATGACTTTTAAAGCTTGGGATTATAAAATTCTATCGAAGTTATAATTCGTATTGTAAACTCATTGTTAACTATAATCTTTAGGTGAGGATTTAAAATTTGATGTTTTAAGTTTTAGCCGTAAACTGCGGTAGTTGCATTTAGGGTCGTTTATGTAATTTTTAGTAAATTTGGGAGACCAATAGAGCTATGAAGGACCTAAACGACCATATTGATTCACCACTGTTACTTAAGGTTAGTTTTGACAAATTGTTAACTCATTATGAGACTTTAGCACACAGTCAGGATGACTTTTTAGCCTCTAAAGCTTCCTATATATTATCGCATCATCAAAATGTACCGTTATTAAGGGAAGGTTTTAGTGATGTTTCTTTATTAACCACCTATTCCGAAGAAATAAAGGCCATTCTCCATGATCTGTTTGCACAGGTGCTCGGAAAAAATGAAATTAAAACAGCATCGGTCCCTTATCATAACCTGATCTTTAATTCGTCCGAACGCTTTCAAAGCATCATAAAAAATGCAGGCCCAGAGTATCAGCTTAAAATAATCAATACAGAGGAAGACGATACGTATCGTATGGCCTGTACCATCATTTTAGCTGCCTATTACAATTTTAAGGTTGATTTTAAACGACCATTCTATTATGAAATACCTGATGCAAAAGGCATTATTCGAACGTATAAAATATTATACAATGCTGATTTTGTAGAGGTCATAAAAACAGAAAAGGCACCGGAAATCAATGAATCAGATTTCCACGAGTTGTTGGATAATTTTGATGATATCAATTTATGGAAGCAGAAGTTTCCACAACACAGTTACATTCTCAAAGGTTTCGTTATCAGTAATATGTTTGATGTAACGGATGACAAAGCAATTTCTGAAATCAAATCAAGCTTGCTAAATTCTGGAAAACGACAAGATTCCAATTTTATTGAAAAATTGCACGTAACCTTTGAAGCGCTTTTTAACATTAAGGATTTAAAGGTTGGGTTTGTAGTTTATAATGACGACGATCAGAAGTTTGAACGCGTACTGGGAAAAGGCATCGAAAGTTATTTATTATTTGAATCAGATTCAAAAAATTGTAAGACAGCGCTTTGTGATGAGTCTTATCGAACCTTGATAACGGATAAATTATTTTACGCAATATCAGATGTAGAGAAATATTATAAGCTATCCGATGGCTTGGCTCAATATAAAACATTACATAATCAAGGCATCAAAAGTGCCATTTTTGCACCCATCGCTTCTGAAGGTAAATTGTTGGGTGTTTTAGAGTTGGTTTCAAAAAATACCAATGAACTGAATACCGTCAATGCGAATAAACTTATTGATGTAATGCCCTTCATCGTGTCTTCAGTATTGCGATCGAAGGCCGAAGAGGAAAATTTAATAGAAGCTGTTATTCAGCAAGAATGTACGTCTATCCATCCTAGCGTCTCTTGGAAATTCAGAAAGGCTGCCCAAAAATTTTTAAAAGAGAAACAAGAACTTGGTACTAATGTTTCGTTTAGTAAAATAGTATTTAAGGATGTTTATCCTTTATTTGGTCAAATAGATATTAAAGGTTCGTCTGATGCTCGTAATCTCGCCACTCAAAAAGATCTATCACTACAATTAAGTTTTGCACAGACCATTATCAATCAGGTTTTTGAAGAAAAAAGACTTCCCATCTACGAACAGATAAAATATCAGATTGCCACCTATCGATCTAACATCGAAAGTGAATTTAAAGTAGATAGTGAATATGAAGTCACCAACTATTTACAAAATGATGTTGAACCACTATTGAGGTTTTTACTCAAAGGTGATACTAGTGCAAGAGAATCGATCGATGATTATTTTTCTGAAATAGACAGTAATTTGGAGGTCATCTATCACCATCGAAAAAAGTATGATGATACCATAGCTTTGATCAATGAAAACATGTCAGCTTTGATTGATGAAGAGCAGATCCATGCCCAGCAAATGTATCCTCATTATTTTGAGCGTTACAAAACGGATGGTGTGGAGCATAATATGTATATAGGCGAATCCATCACAAAAGAAGAGAGCTTTAATGAGCTGTATCTCTTCAATTTAAGATTATGGCAGTTGCAAGTGATGTGTGAAATGGAACGCAATTATTATAAGGACCGGGATGTTTATCCTATGTCGCTCAATGTGGCCTCCATGATTCTGGTGTTCAATCAGCCCATGTCCATTCGTTTTAGGATGGATGAAAAGCAATTTGATGTTGATGGTACTTATAATGCACGTTACGAGGTTGTAAAAAAACGAATTGATAAAGCATTCATTAAGGGCACCCAAGAACGTGCGACTTCAAAAGGTAAAATGACGGTCATCTATTCGCAAAAGGCAGATGAAGACGAATATATGAATTATATCAAATTTCTTCAGTCAAAAAAAATATTGGATATGGATGTAGAAATTTTTGAACTCGAGGATCTTCAAAGTGTTACGGGTCTGAAAGCAATTAGGGTTCCTATTTTATACCATACCAACAAGGATGATACAGACTTTTATACCTATGATGACTTAATCAACGAGTTGACGCTGTAGCGTGATTATGTCGCTAGATGTTGTTCGGGAGTTTCAGATTACTGAATAATGCTATCAGTTTATTGTTTTGATTTTGACTAAAAAACGCCATGTTATAAATATCATTCAGCTATAAAATCTACTGATTTTCAATGATTTAATTTTCTATTCTATTGAAAAAATTACAGAAATAAATACATCAAGATACAGGATAACTGATGGCTTTGATGCTAAAAAAAGCTATCATCAAATCTTAAAGACGTTTGATGTTTCGATTTCGGGATTAATTTCATAAATGCTACCAATATCTGGTTTCAGGACGTCTTCAAGGTCTGCCTCGGGATGTGTTTTTAAGGCCACGGCAAATGTTATTACGGATGCGATAATGCCTATCATGAAGACGTTATAGGTGGCTCTTAAAATCCTATATTTTCGGTCCAACACTTTTCCTAAAAAATAGAGATCTTTTGTCATGGAGGTATAGATATAGTCTTTGTCCTTCACCAATTCATCGATCGCCCATTCAAATTCTTTCAACTCCATTTTATGGAAATTTCCAAAAAAAGTTAGGTTGACGTCTTTATTGGCAACATCTTCCTTTGTAAAGGTGCCGCTAGTAACGTTAGGTCTTGTAGCAATAATAGACATGATCATACAAACAACGCCCACCAACGTAAATAAAGCCGTAGGGTATGTTAAATAAGGGTTGGTATCTAATTTCGAAATAAGATTTGCTAACACCATTGAGATGATAATCGCGTTGACCGATAACAATATATTCGCTTTTGTATCAGCAATGTCACTCAATTTCATATGATTTCTCAACGCTGTTCTGTAGAACGATTGAATGGCTCTTTCGGGACTTGAATCTTTGGCTTTCGCTTTCAATTCAGCCTTCATGGTTTCTTGTCGAACCTTCTTTTTCCGTTTCTTCTTTTTCTTTATAAGATCCGCCAGGTTATCATTCTTTTGTTTCTGCCAATTCTTAATCGCATAGTCCGTGTAATACTGATGTTTTTGAGATAACACCTCAATGTTTTCATTCAGCCATTGACCCGAGGTATAGGTTCTGACATCTTGAACTTCCAATTCTTTTCTTAAAAATTCGCTGGCTTCATTAAAATAATCCTTCCCGAAGTGAGAGGCATCGGCATCTCTTAAAATACGACCTAAATCGGAATGAGGCTGATCCTTAAATTTGGTAGCCATTATACAATCATTCACTGCGTCAATGGTATTTTGATCGACATTTTGATCATTTAAAAAAGCTGTGGCGATTGCAACACTCTCTTCTTCATGTCCATCTCTGGTTTTAATGTATCCAGTATCATGAAGTAAAGCGGCTAATTGAACAATCTCCGCATCAGCTTCACTGACGGTAGTATGTTCAATAATTTCTTTAGTGCTCTTTAAAACACGTTTGGTGTGAGTATAGTTGTGATAGATAAAAGTATTTGGGAGTGACTCTTTAAAAAGGTCAAAGACAAATTTATCAGTTTTTTCGATTAATTCAGACATAGGATTTATGTTAAAATAAGGTGAGCAATTTACTAAAAATTAAATTAAAGAGATTGCTTCAATCAAGCGTATTTGTAATTCAAAAGTTAAATATCGACTAAATCCATTCAAAAAATATTTAACTTTATAAAAAAATAAAAAAGCTTATGTTAAAGTGGAAAAACATCATGGATTTCGCCGTAAACGGTAATCCAGAACCGGATAAGAGAGTTGATAAATCAGAAGCCGAATGGAAAGAAATTTTGACTGCGGAACAATTTAAAATAGCACGCAAAAAAGGAACAGAAGCCCCCGGAACAGGCGAATTATGTAGTGTCTACGATGAAGGTCTGTATAATTGTATCTGTTGTGATGCACCTTTGTTCGATTCGACTATTAAATACGAATCCAAATCTGGGTGGCCTGCCTTTACCCAGCCCATTAAAGATAACGCGATCAAATATGAAAAGGATTCCGCTTTCGGAATGGTTCGTGTTGAGGTTATGTGTAATACCTGCGATAGTCATTTGGGTCATGTTTTTCCTGACGGTCCAGAGCCTAGTGGTTTGCGTTATTGTGTGAATTCAGAATCAATTAAATTGGAAACCACCTAGCATGCAAAGAGGGACATTACATGTGGCAACAATCGGCGGTGGCTGTTTTTGGTGTTTAGACGCCATTTTTAAGACCATCCGTGGCGTTGAAACTGTAATTTCGGGCTATTCAGGTGGAAATGTTCCTGGGGTTCCAACCTATAGAGAGGTATGTTCTGGGCTAACTAGGCATGCTGAAGTTGTTCAGCTTACATTCGATCCAGAGCAGGTGTCGTATAAAGATCTGATTACAATTTTTATGTTGTCTCATGATCCGACCGTGGCAAACCTCGAGCCCACAGCTTATGGATCGCAATACCGATCTGTGATATTTTATCATAGTCATGAACAACAGCAACAAGCGACTGCTGTCATTACCGACATATCGTCGGATGTCATTGGGTCCATAACGACCGAAGTTGTTGCTGCATCCGTGTTTCATGCCGCAGAAGAATATCATCAAGATTATTTTAACAAATATCCTACAGAAACATATTGTAGCGCCATCATCGCTCCAAAATTGAAATTATTGCAAGGTCAATTTACCGATAAACTTAAACGTCATGAGCATCCTCGGTAGTACATATCATATGTTGAGCTCTATTTTTGAATATAGATTTGCAATGATTGGAATGATTATTTAAAATGACATTATTAGCCTACATTTTGAATTTACCCAAAGGGTATTCAAAAGTGAGATATCATAACAAAAACTACGGGGTGACCCGAAGTGATTTTAATGCAGGTAAAAGCTATAAAGTATACGCTGAAGAATTGGGTGGAACCGATATCATTAGTTTGAATTATTATATTACAAAATATAAAGAGAATTTAAAGCCTTGCGAAATGTCAGAAACCAAGGTCATGGATTTTTTAGAAAATTATAAATTATTAGACAATTAAATATGAGCGATTATAAAAAAGTATACATAGCAGGAGGCTGCTTTTGGGGAATGGAAGATCTATTTAGAACACGCCCAGGAATTAAAGATACAGAAGTCGGTTACATAGGGGGTGATAATGATCATCCTACGTATAGAAACCATCCTGGCCATGCCGAAGGAATTGAAATAACCTATGATGCCAGCGAAACAAACTTTAGGGAAATACTGGATTATTTTTTTAGAATCCACAATCCAACCACCGTGGATCGTCAAGGTAACGATATAGGATCAAGTTATAGGTCAGCTATATTCTTTCAAAATGACGAAGAGAAAACTGAATCGGAGGCCATGATCAGCATTGTGAACGATTCTAACAAATGGGATGGTACTGTAGCGACGACATTAGAACCATATTCAACATTTTGGCCTGCGGAACCAGAACATCAGGACTATTTGATAAGAAAGCCTGATGGGTATACCTGCCATTTTGAACGATTTGAAGCATCATTCATCTAGGACATTAGTAATAGAGTCACATTTAATTTAATTGGAAAACATGAAAGCAATTTGGAATAATCAAGTCATTGCAGAAAGTGAAGAAACTGTTGTTATTGAAAACAATCATTATTTCCCTCACGATAGCATCAACAAAGCGTATTTTAAACCAAGTGACACCAACAGCGTATGTCCGTGGAAAGGAACAGCTTCGTATTATACGTTGGAAGTAGACGGCAAAAAAAATCAAGATGCAGCTTGGTTCTATCCTGAGGTGTCTGAATTGGCAAAAGGTATTAAGAACCATGTCGCCTTCTGGAAAGGTGTGAGCGTAACAAAGTGATAGAAGAGTGACCGATCGATTGAAAATTGCGTTTGGTGGAGGATGTCATTGGTGTACAGAAGCAGTATTTCAATCGATTATAGGAGTTGATGAGGTAGATCAAGGCTATGTGGCGTCCGATGGTGAAAACAGTAGTTTTTCGGAGGCAGTGGTTCTTACGTATGATCCTCAAGCTATTGAGTTGAAAATTTTAATTGAGATCCATTTACGTACCCATAAAAGCGCTTCCAAGCATTCGATGAGGAAGAAATATCGTTCTGCGATATATGTGTACAACGAATTTCAAAATGACGCCGTCAATAAGATATTACACGACTGCCAATCATCCTTTAGCTCGAACTTAATTACAGTGGTTTTGCCATTTAGGGAATTTCAACCGTCAAGAGCTGATATAAAAAACTACTATTTTAAGAATCCTGAAAAACCCTTTTGTGAAAGATTTATCGATCCAAAGTTAATTCTACTTTTAGAACAATTTAAGACGTATGTAGATCATCAAAAGGTGAAGCATCTCACCAATGAAATGAAATATCGAAACTTATGAAACAAACAAAGCTCAACATTACGAATGACAAAGGATTACAATTACAGGCATATTTGGAGCTTCCAGCAAACCAGAAACCAAAATACTATGCCATTTTTGCGCATTGTTTTACCTGTAGCAGCAGTTTAAAACCTGTAGTTAATATCAGTAGGGTGTTAACTCAATTTGGTTTTGGAGTCGTCCGTTTTGACTTTACAGGTTTGGGTGGAAGTGAGGGTGAGTTTGCGGATAGTCATTTCTCGGCGAATGTAAATGACCTAATGGCGGTAAGTGCGTACATGGAAGAACAATATGAAGCACCGTCGTTACTCGTTGGACATTCGCTTGGAGGTGCTGCCGTCATCGTTGCGGCTTCCAAATTAGAATCGGTAAAGGCGGTAGCGACCATTGGAGCGCCAGCCTCCATAGATCACGTCAAAAAGCACTTTTCACATCTTCCGGAGGCCATTAAGGATAAAGGTGACATTGAAGTCAATATTGGTGGACGACCTTTTAAAATCAACCAAGAATTTATTGATGATTTTGATAAATCCGATTTAAGTGCTATCACGAAAAGTCTACGTAGGCCAATTTTGATAATGCATTCTCCATTGGATATGATCGTAGGCGTTGATAATGCACACGATTTATATCATGCAGCGCATCATCCAAAAAGTTTTATCAGTTTAAATGATGCTGATCATTTATTGTTGAAAACAAAAGACAGCATGTATGTAGGAAATATGATCGGCACTTGGGTGCAAAATTATTTTGAAACCGAGACCAATGAAATGATGGATACGGAGGGCGAACAATTGGTAGCTCATTTAAACTTGAAGGACCATAACTTCACGACATCGATTCAAACGGCGCGTCATAATTTTATAGCCGATGAACCCGAATCTTTTGGTGGAGATGATCTTGGTCCGTCACCGTATGATTTTTTAAGTGCGGCGTTGGCGAGTTGCACTGCGATGACCCTAAAGCTCTATGCCGAACGTAAGAAATGGGATTTGCAGGAAGTATACACGTATATTACCTATTCAAGAAAGCACAGTGAAGACCTGAAATCAGATACAGGTCAACCAGCACAATTTGATCATCTCCTAAAAAAGTTGAAATTTGTTGGCGATTTAGATGATAGTCAGAAACAAAAATTAAAAGAAATTGCTTCCAAATGTCCGGTTCATAAGACGCTTTTGAGCACGACCATTATTGACACGGAGGTTCTTTAAACGTCATGTTCAACAAATTTTAGACACCATTTCGATGTTTTGTAGAGCGTTTCATTTGAAAATTTTGGTTGAAATATGATTCCTAAATTCGTATTTCGAATTAGGCCAGTTTTTACTGATTTTGGATAATGATTCCTATTTAAAATCAGTAATTATGAAAATTATTTAAGATTATGATACAGATTAAGTTTCCTAACTATGTAGTTCTATTAGTATTCATTGTTTTGGTGCATTCTTGTGCGACTTATGAGTCGCAGGTGAGGTATGAAGAAGACCTTCAAAATCAATTTCCGAATAAAGAAATTGATAGAACTTTCTATTTGGTAGGTGACGCGGGCATATCGCCAATAGGTGGCATGTCAGATGCATTGACAGCATTTAAATCTTATGTTTCGGATAAAAATACTAAAGACGATTTTACAATTTTTTTGGGGGATAACATTTATCCTTCCGGCATGCCTAAAGAATCGGATAGCTATAGAAAAGATGCCGAAAATCATATGGATGCCCAGTTCAATACCGTTAAGGAATTTAAGGGACAGACTATTTTCATTCCGGGAAATCACGAATGGTATTCGGATGGTTTAATAGGTCTCAAAGCTGAAGAAACGTATGTGGAAGGGGCCTTGGGAGAGAATACATTTTTACCCGAAAATGGTTGCCCAATGAAAAGTATTGATGTCAGCGACACTGTTCAATTGATTGTGTTAGACACACAATGGTATCTTGAAGATTGGAATCATAATCTCACAATCAATGATGAATGCGAAATCAAGACAAGAGAGCGTTTGATGCTCGAAGTTGAAGGCGAAATCAAGAAAGCGCAGGGAAAAACGGTCGTCATTGCAATGCATCATCCTATGTTCACTAATGGCATACATGGAGGATATTTTGCACTTAAAAAGCATATCTATCCGACGCAACAAAACATTCCTATTCCCATCCTATCATCTTTAGTTACTCAAATCCGTACGCAAGGTGGCATTTCTATACAGGATAGATACAATGAGTTGTACAACAACTTAATGAAACGATTGGAAACACTAGCAACAGATAGTGGTAAAATAACATTTGTCTCGGGTCATGAACATACCTTACAATACATTGAAACCGACCATATAAAACAGATTGTCAGTGGTTCAGGAGCAAAGCAGTCGTATGCGGCGTTGAGTGATAACGGTCATTTTTCTTCTGGTCAGCAAGGTTTCGCGGTTTATACGGTTTTTAAGGATGGCAGTTCTTGGGTGCAGTATTTTGGTGCCGAAAGTAAAGAGCCCGTATTGTTATTTCAGAAAGAAGTGCATCCACCTACCGAATTTTTTGATGTTTCTCAATTGCCAGAGACATTTCCAAATACCGTTGAAGCTTCCATTTACACGACAGATGAAACGGATACCAGCGGGTTCTATGAAACTTTGCTAGGCGATCGTTACAGAAATCTATACAGCAAAAAAATTGAAGTTGAAGTAGCCACATTAGATACATTATATGGCGGATTGGAAATTGTGAGACAAGGTGGTGGACATCAAACGCGGTCCTTGCGACTCAAAAGAAAAGACGGTCGGGAATTTAATATGCGTGCTTTACGCAAAAGTGCCACGCAATATTTGCAGTCAGTAGTGTTTAAAGACACTTATATCCAAGATGATTTTGAGCAAACAGAAGTCGAAAATCTTATTTTGGACTTTTATACAGCTGCACATCCCTATGCATTTTTGACAGTGCCTGATTTATCTCACGCTGCTAAATTATATCATACCAATCCGAAGTTGCTATACATTCCCAAACATAAATACATGGGAGATTTTAATACGGAATATGGAGACGAACTTTACATGATTGAAGAACGTCCGGAAGAAAACTATACCGATGAGCGTACATTTGGTTTTGCAGATGATATTGAGAGTACCCACGATATCATCGAAAAAATTCGAAAGGATGAAAAATATAAAATCGACGAGAATGCTTACATAAGAGCACGATTGTTTGACATGTTGATCGGGGATTGGGACCGACATCAAGACCAGTGGCGCTGGGCACAATTTGATCAAGAAAATGGGGATAAATTATATAAGCCAATTCCAAGGGATCGCGATCAGGTATTTTCAAATTTTGATGGCGCTCTTTTGGACATCTTAAGAGTGATTTCGGGTGGTACCAATCAATTACAGGTCTATGATGAAGAGCTAAATGATGTCAAGTGGATGAATAGCGCCGGCGTAAAATTGGATAGGGTTTTGATACAAAGAGCGGAATTGGACATTTGGATGAAACAGGCAAAATTTCTTCAAGACAGCATCACAGATGAGGTTATTGATGAAGCCTTCAATAAAGTGCCGAAAGGGTTACAAGATGAAACGCTTGCTGATATCAAGGAAAAATTAAAAGGTAGAAAAGCAAATCTCGCAGATATTGCTGAACGTTATTACAAATACTTAAACGAATTGGTTATTGTTACTGGCACTGACAAAGATGATTATATTGAAATTACACGCACTGGAGATAAGGAGACACACATCAAAATTTATAGAATCAAGGACGGTAAGCCGGGTGAGGTCATCTTAGAAAAGATGTATCATCAGGATACAACTAAAGAAATTTGGGTCTATGGTTTGGATGATAAAGACATTTTCGACATCAAGGGTAAGGCCAATAATTTAATTTTTATGAGAATTATTGGAGGCCAGGAGAATGACACTTACAAGATCAAAAATGGGAGACGTGTTAAAGTATATGACCATAAATCAAAACCCAATACTCTACAGGAAAACAAGGGTGCACGAATTAAGTTTTCGGATAACTACAACCTGAATTTATTCGATTTTCAAAAGAGCATTGTTAAATCTTCAGCCATTACCCCTAGTTTTGGTTACAACCCTGATGATGGATTTGTACTTGGAGTGTCCTTTATAAAAACGACCAATGGTTTTCAACGTAATCCATTTTCCCAACAACACCGTTTTAGTGGAGGTTACTATTTTGAAACATCTGGCTTTAGTCTTGACTATGATGGTGAATTCGCTAACATCTTTGCCGATTGGAATTTGAACATTGGCGGAAAAATAACTAGTAATAATTTTGCGGATAATTTCTTCGGTTTTGGTAATGAGACCGAAAATAACGATGGTGTATTGGATTTTGATTACAATCGCGTTCGTCAGAGCATTTACGCCGCAAACGTCGGAATTACCAAAAAATCAAGTTTCGGAAGTCAATACGGCTTTCGAACAATTCTTGAAGGCATTCGACTAGATGATTCAAAAGATCGATTTATTACTGATTTTGCTCCTTCAACAAATCGAGAATTTTACGAAAGACGATTCTTTGGTGCCTTTGAGGCCGAATATAACTATAGCAGTTTCGACAATAGGGCCAATCCTGCCAAGGGAATGACGTTCATGCTTCAGGCTGGGGCCAAAACTGAACTCGAAGCGACCGATAATACCTACGGGTATATCAATTCTAATCTTGGCTTTTATAATGCCTTATCAAAAGATAAAAAGTTTGTCTTGAAAACTGATTTGAGATCGCAATTTAGAATTGGAGATGACTTTTTGTTTTATCAAGCGGCCAATATAGGAGGGCAATCGGGTTTAAGAGGGTATAGAACCGATCGATTTACCGGAAAAAGTTCTTTGGTTGGAAGTGCCGACATCCGTTATAGCTTTCCACAATTCAAAACTCGATTGTTACCATTGCAAATTGGAATTTTTGGCGGTGGTGATCTTGGTAGGGTTTGGCTTAAAGACGATGATTCGGATAAATGGCATAACGATTATGGCGGCGGTTTTTGGATCACAGCTGCTGAATCGGTATCAGGTAAATTCAACTTTTTCAATAGCACAGAAGGATTTCGATTTACTTTTGGATTGGGTCTGAATTTTTAGATCGATAGATAAGTAATGATCTTAAGTGAACTGCTATCCATTTAATCGAAGTTTGAGAAAGCTATCGTAACTCAAAAGAAAAGAGGTTACTCCCTTCGGCACCATTACTTTCATCTGTTAAATATAATGTTGAATTGTCCTTAAAACTGACGCCTTCTTTTTGGGAGTCATGACCAAATTCCAATGCTTCGATTTTACCATTAAAAAATTCATCAGATTCAAAATCAGTAATTTTCCAAACCTTATCATGATTTAGCAAAACAACTGTCTTGCCATCATCGCTTATATCGGCTGATGTAATGCGGTTGTCCTTGCCTTTTAAACTGAATTTCTCTATAAGTTCCGCCGTATGGCTGCCAATTTTATTAGGTACTTTTAATAACTGCACTTCCTTTTTTTCTTTACTGAAAATGTAAAAGTGGTCTTTCAATATGAAAAACCCTTCAAAATCTTCTGAATCCATTCCCTTTGGTAAACTAAAATCAATTCGCTCTGACGCGATTTTATCATCGGACCGTTCAGGATTGGTTACTTTATAAATGGTAAATTTCTCACGTTTCTTTGAATTGTTTCCAAAATCACCGATGTAAATAGATCCATCCGCATCAGAGGTCAGATCTTCCCAGTCAATGTTTTCCGAGTTAAGTACGGTAAGGTCCTTCATTAGTTTGCCGTTTTCATCCATGCCGTATAGATGATTGTCATTCCCAGCATCTTCGATCATCCAAATTAAGCCAGATTTTGAAGTTATTTCACAGGCTGATGCTTCCTTTATGTGGTTCGGAACATCGACCACTACTGTTAATTTGCCTGTATCACAAGACCAAATTAAAAATGCCAATAAGAGTATATGTTTAAAGATCATAGTGCCTATTTTTAGACAATATAAAATGATTGCATAGTAATCTAAAATATTAATTCTTAAACTATTTATAAATTATAAGCCAAGCATGAGAGTATTTTAATAATTTTGGGATGATTAAACTATTTTGAATGACAGACGTAAGTGATTTAATAAATCTCATCACACTAGATCAAATAAGCGAAAACGAGTTTAAGGGTGTCAGTAAAACGGTAGGAAGTCCGAACGTTTTTGGAGGTCAAGTATTGGCGCAGGCGTTGAATGCGGCGAGCAGAACCATCAATAATGGTAGACTCTTGCACAGTATGCATTCTTATTTCTTGGAACCGGGAAATTTAGATATACCAATTACATACAATGTAAGTGTCGTTCGGGACGGTGGCAGTTTTTCAGTGAGACGAGTGACGGCCCATCAAGAGGAGACTACTATATTTATATTATCTGCTTCATTTCATAAGGAAGAAGAAGGCCATGAACATCAAATTGATATGCCTAAACACTTAAGGCAGCCAGAAGATCTTTTAAGTTGGTCAGATATGCT